>NZ_JAWDID010000008.1:0-152230 GCF_032464875.1 Allobosea rubneri | reverse complement strand
GCGTGATCAGGCCGGGCGCGGCGGTGAGGGCGGTCACGCCGCCGCCACCGCCGATGCTCTGGGCGAGGATACCGACCGCGTTGCGCCCTTGCGTGGCGACGAGGCCGCCGGTTGCGAGCGTGACTCCGACCGCGCCGCCATCGCCCCTGGCGCCGGCGCTCGCGCCCAGCGTCGCCTTGGTCGGCGTATCGAGAAGCCCGTCGCCGGCGGCCGCGACGGCATAGCCACCGCCATTGCCGATGCTCTGGGCGAGCACGCCGAAGGAGGCGGCGCCCCGCGTGGTGATCGTGCCCGCGATATCGTTCGTCACGGTGCCGCCATGGGACGTGCCCGAGCCGCCGGTCGCGCCCAGCGCGTAGGTCGGCGCGAGGGCCGGGGCGTCGGAGGTCTTGGGCAGCACGAACAGATGAGCGCCGCCACCATTCGAAATGCTCTGCGACAGGATGCCATGCGACAGGGGCCCGCGTGTCGCGATGCTGCCTGATGTCGTGACCGTGACGTCGCCGCCGGCGCCGGTGGCGCCGTCCGCGCCCATCCTGACCTCGCCGCTGCCGCCGAGGCTTCCGGTCAGGGCATTACCGCCGCCACCGAAGATCTCGGCGCTCTTGCCGCCGCCGCCGCCGATACTCTGCGCGAGAATGCCGGAAGAGCCCGCCCCGCCGGTGGTGATGGTGCCGGCATTGGCGACCGTGACCAGGCCGCCGGCCCCACCGCCGCCGCCCTTGCCGCCGTGCTGGAAGCTGAGGTTGAGGGTCGCTCCGGCCAGCGTCGGCGCGGCGTGCGCGCCATTGCCGCCGCCGCCGCCGATGCTGTGGGCGAGGATGCCGTCGGACGCATCGCCCTTGGTGGAAATGCTGCCGCCGGCGCCGTTGGTGACCGTGACGGTTCCGCCCGTTCCGGCAGCGCCGCCGGAGCCGCCGATATTGACGTTGGTGGTAGCGGAGAGCTTGAACGGCAGGATGTTGCGGAGAACGTCGAGCATCGCCGACCCTTCCGGCGAGGCGTCGAGATCGCCGTTCTCCTTGCCGAAGCCGCCGCCATTGCCACCGCCGCCGCCGATGCTCTGGGCGATCATGCCCGCCGCAGCGTGGCCAGAGGTCGCGATCGCTCCGCTGTTGCTCACCGTGACAGCGCCGCCATCGCCGCCGGCGCCTCCCGAGCCGCCGACGCCGATATTCGCGCCGACCGACAGCGAGAATTTCTTGTAGCTGCTGGCATTGCCCAGGAACCGGGCCAGGGTGTCGTTCAGGGCCGTCAGATAGGCGGCCTGCATGCCGGCATAGGCATGGCCGCCCTTGCCGCCGCCGCCGCCGACACTCTGTGCCACGATGCCGGCGGAACCCGCGCCGCTCGTCGTCACCGGCCCTGTGCTGGAGACGCTGACCGTGCCGCCATGATTGCCGCTGCCACCGCTGCCGCCGACCGAGACGGAGGCGTTGACGCTCGGCGTGAAGTCGGGGTTGTCCCAGCCTTCCGAGCCAAGTTTTCGCAGGAAGGTGACGAGCTTGCCGAGCGCGCTGGCATCGCCGACCAGCGAGTTGAAGGTGTCGCCGGTGAGGCGCTCCGCATTGCCACCGGAGCCGCCACCGCCGCCGATGCTCTGCGCGAAGATCGCGGTGGCATCGACGCCGCCGGTCGTGATCGTTCCGCCGTTCGTGACCGTGACGGCGCCACCGAGATTGCCCGAGCCGCCCTTGCCGCCGATGTTCACCGCGCCGCTAAGAGTGGGGAGCGACGATGCGAGCCCTGCGGCGTTGCCGCCGGAGCCGCCGCCGCCGCCGGTGCTTTGCGCCTGCACGCCGTAGGACGCATCGCCATGCGTGACGATGCTGCCGGCATTGGTCACGGTGACGCTGCCGCCCTGGCCGCCGCTGCCGCCGGTTCCGCCGACAGCCACGCTGAAATTGCCGGTGATCTTGGTCGCGGCGCTCGGGTCGAGCCCCGTCGGCGGCAGCGAGCCGAGCGTGACCACGCTCATCGTGTTGCCGCCCGAGCCGCCACCGCCGCCGACGCTCAGGGCGGAAATGCCCGCAGCGCTCGTGCCCCGCGTCTCGATCGCCGGCGGCTCGTCGCCCTGTTCATGCACGACATTCGAGACGGTGACCTGACCGCCATTGCCGCCGGCGCCGCCGCGTCCACCCACGGCAGTCGAGACGGCGAGCGAGGCTCCGGTCGCCAGCAGCACGCTTCGGGAAATCGCCGAGCCGCCGGAGCCGCCGCCGCCACCGACGCTGTTGGCGAAGATGCCGGCGGCATTGTCGCCGGCGGTGGCGATCGTCGCATTGTTGGTGACGGTGACGAGGCCACCTGCGCCGCCCGAGCCGCCTGCACCGCCGACCACCGTGTTCACGCCGAGGCCCGAGGGGTAGTTGGGCGGCGCAACGCCGATCGTGAGCTGGTTCGAGGTTGCGGCTCCGCCCGCGCCCCCGCCGCCGCCGATCGATTGGGCGTCGATGCCGAGGCTTGCGGTGCCGCGCGTCGCGATGGTGCCGAACGGGCCATTGGTCACCGTGACAGAGCCGCCGGAGCCGCCGCCACCGCCCAGGCCGCCGACCGCCGTCGCGACATTCACCAGCGCCCCCACTGCGGTCATCTCGGCGGGGCCGCCCTTGCCCCCGGCGCCGCCGATGCTGTGCGCCAGGATCGCGCTCGCCTTCGTGCCTTCGGTCCTGATGTCGCCTTCGTTCTCGACCGTCACGGCGCCGCCATTGCCGGTACCGCTGCCGCGCGCGGCGTCGCCGCCGACGCCGACGCTGACGACCGGGAACACGTTGACGGAGAATGTGTAGGTGCCGCCGGCATTGCCGCCGCCGCCGCCAATCGACTTGGCGTCGATACCGGTGCTGCCGGCGCCCTTCGTCAGGATGGTCTGGTCGATGTTGGAGACCCGGACCTCGCCGCCATTGCCGGCGGCACCGCCCTTGCCGCCGATGGCGACGTTGACGAAGCTGACGCCGATCAGCCGCGCCTGGTTGGCATTGCCGCCGCCGCCGCCGATGCTGTGCGCCACGATGCCGGCCGCATCGTGCCCGAGCGTCGTCAGATCGCCGGAGTTCCGGACCGTGACGGCGCCGCCATCGCCGGCCGCGCCGCCATCGCCGCCGAGACTGACGCCGACGCCATAAGGGACGCCCGGCGTCGCGAGCGAGCCGCCGCCTAGGCCGCCACCGCCGCCGATGCTCAAGGCCATGAGGGCGTTGGCGCCGTCGCCGCTGGTCCGGATGCCGACGAGCTCGCCCTGCGCCGTTCGGACCAGTGCGCTGTTGGTCAGCGAGACCGTGCCGCCGCTTCCGGCATTGCCGCCCTTGCCACCGATCGAGACGAAGCCGCCGCTCGCGCTGCCGGCGGAAGCGCCGCCACCGCCGAGGCTCTGCGCCACGATGCCGTGCGAGCCGATGCCGAAGGTCGAGATCGCGCCGCGATTGATGATCCGCAGGTCTTCTTCGGCGCCGCCGCGACCGCCGGCACCGCCCTTCGAGTAGATGATGCCGGAATCCGAGCCGCCGGCGCCGCCTATGCCGCCGGCGACGATCGCGTCGATGCCGACCGAGTTGGTGCCATGCGTTTCGATGCCGATGGCACTGTCGATGGTGATGCTGCCGCTCGAGCCGCCATTGCCACCGGCCTTGCCGGTGTGTGGATTGCCGGGATGGCTCGATCCGCCATGGCCGCCACTGCCGCCGGTGCTCGTCGCGAATACGGCGTCGACGCCGTCCGCCGTGACGGTGATCAGGCCTTGCCCGAGGCTGAGCGCGATGTTGCCGCCCGCGCTGCCGTAGCCGCCCGGCGTCTGGTAGTCGTCGCCATTGCTGTCTTGCGCGGCGCTCCCGCCCGCGCCGCCGCGGCTTTCGGCATAGATGCCGTAGCGCCGCGATTGTATCGTGCCGGAGAAGTTCAGGCCGATCGTGCCACCCAGCCCGCCGTCGCCGCCGCTCCGCGGCCAGGCGCCGCCGCCATCCCCCGCACCGTTGCCGGCAGCGCCGCCATTGGCGCTCAAGGTGATCGCGCCGTCGCCGCCGGCTCCGGTCGTGGTCAGGTTGCCGGAGATATTGGCGATGATCTGCCCGCCATTGCCGCCGGCTCCGCCGCGCGGATTGTGAGCGGCCGGCCGGATCGCGCCGTTGGCGCCGTCGCCGCCGCGCACGTTCACCTTGACGCCGCTCGCCTGCGTCGCCGTGGTGATGCCGCTGAGATCGACGACGACGACACCGCCCGCGGCGCCATAGCCGCGGTCGCGCCCGTCATAGTCGTTCTCTGCCGCATTGATCGCCGAAGGGCCGCCATTGCCGCCGCGCGCCCAGATGTCGATGCCGTAGCCGGCATTGTTGATGACGCTCGTACGGGTCCCGTTGACGTGCAGCCCGCCGGCCGACCCGCCATTGCCGCCCCAGCCATAGCTCGGGCGGGAGCGGTCGCCCCAGCCACCGTCGCCGCCATTGCTCGCTATCGTCGCGGCGGCCGATCCGTTGGCGTGGACGGTAGAAGGCAGGGTGACGTTTCCGCTGCTTCCGTAGTCGCCCCATTGCCCGTCGCCGCCGAGATAGTCGTTGCCGCTATGGCCGTCGAAGCCGCCGGCGCCGGAGATGTTGAAGCAGAACCCGCTGGGCAGGGCGGGGCAGTCCGCCCGCGCCGGAGTGATCGCGGCCCCCAGGCTCAACGAGCCGATCAGGGCCGAAAGCGCGAGATGGGAAACCGAAAGGCAAAATTCCACTGCACGCGAGCGGGCATGGGAAAGGCTCTCGCTGCGCCTTGCGGCGCGGCCTGCAATCCCGCCCTGTCTCATAGGCCCAGCCCCGAATCGTCGTTGCGTCGCCACGCTCCCGGAATGGTCCCACAGTTCGGGCGGTTGGCAATTGCGAGCGGACCAATCGACATGTGGGGTGGACGAACGGCGTAAGGGCGCGAAACATCGTAAACGAATTCCGTGCCGGAACGCTCCGGCTGCCGGCGCGAGGGTTAGATGCCGAGGCGCGAACGCAGTTCCTGACGATGAGGACGCGACACCGGCCAGGCGCGGTCGAGCGCGCGCAGCTTCACCTGCCAGCGGTCGCCGGAGGGTCGCTCGACATCCTGGACATGAAGCAGGTTGACCAACGCCGTGCGGTGGATGCGCAGGAACGAGGCCTGCGGGACGAGCGCCAGCCAGAGCGCGAGCGGGCGCAGGTCGAGCACCGAGGACCCGTCTGCGAGCCAGACCTCGGTGTAGTTGCGCGCCGCCCGCAGGCCGACGATCAGGCTCGCCTTCACGCCCTGCGCGCCGCCGCGCTTGCGCAGATAGATCAGCGGCTCGAAATCCGGCTTGCCCGCGCCGGGCTGTGCCGCGTCATTGCGGCCATAACGCGCGCTCGCGATCAGGTCGGCGCACTGGAAAAGCCCCTTCACCTCGGCGCCTGGCCAGCGATGCTGCGCCCTGACCGCATCAAGGCCGATGCAGGCGCGCAAGCATCCGTCATGGAAGACCGGGACCGACAGCACGCTCTTGTCGCCCTGCCGCAACATCTCGACCTGCAGCACCCGCGCCGCCCGCGGCAGGGCTTCGACGCGGTCGATCATCACCGCCCTTCCGGCTGCCAGGAATTGCTGCAGCCAGGCAATCATGGTGACCGGGGCGCCCTGCAGATCCTCGACGAAGGAGGCCACGCCCGGGCGGCACCATTCATGCGTATTGCGGAAGCGCAGCAGCTCGGCGTCGTATTCGAACATCCAGGCCCGGTCGGCCGCCGCTTTGTGCCCGAGCTCCTCCAGCAACGAGGAGATCGCGGCATCGACCGGCTGCGCCAGCAGATGCAGGGCGGATCGGAAGGCCCAGTCCGGTGCCGTCAAGTCTGCGAGCTCGTCGCGCGCCAGTGTCTGGTAGCTGGAGGTCAAGCTGGTCACCGCTCGGGAGCGCGGCAGTCAAGCGCGCGCGTCATCGCTTGGCAAGGCGGGGCGGCGGTGGAGACGGCACGAAAAAGCGCCAGTCGCGGGCGAGTCGGGCTGGCGCCTTCGCCATCAAGCGATGCGGGCCCGGAGTTTCCTCCGAGCCCGCGAGTAGACGGCTGCTCCGCCTGAAATCAGCTCGCGATCAGTCGAGCGCGGTGACGCGCAGGCGCAGCGCGTTGCCGATCACGCTGACCGAGGACAGCGCCATCGCCGCCGCAGCGATGATCGGCGAGAGCAGGATGCCGAAGAACGGATAGAGCAGGCCCGCTGCGACGGGGACGCCGGCGGCGTTGTAGATGAAGGCGAAGAACAGGTTCTGCCGGATATTGCTCATCGTCGCGCGGCTGAGCTGGAGCCCGCGCACGATGCCCTGCAGGTCGCCCTTGACCAGGGTGACGCCGGCGCTCTCGATCGCGACATCGGTTCCGGTGCCCATGGCGACGCCGACATCGGCGGCGGCCAGCGCCGGGGCGTCGTTGACGCCGTCGCCGGCCATCGCGACGACCCGTCCCTGGGCGCGCAACTTGTCGACCACGGCGCTCTTCTCCTCCGGCAGCACCTCTGCCTCGACCTCGTCGATGCCGAGCTGGCGCGCCACGGCCTGCGCCGTCGTGCGGTTGTCGCCGGTCAGCATGACCACGCGGATGCCGGCGTCGCGGAGCGCGCGGATCGCAGCCGGTGTGGTCTGCTTGATCGGATCGGCGATCGCCAAGAGGCCGGCGATCTTGCCGTCGATGGCGACGAAGATCACCGTGCCGCCTTCGCCGCGCAGGGTTTCCGCCTCGGCGGACAGGGCGGAGAAGTCGATGCCGAGCTCGCCCATGATCCGGTGGCTGCCTATGACCAGCGCGCGGCCTTCGACGCTGCCGGTCACGCCCTTGCCGACCGGGCTGTCGAAATCCCGGGCTTCGGCGAGGGCGAGGCCGCGCTCCTTGGCGGCCTCGACGATTGCATTCGCGAGCGGATGCTCGCTCGCGCGCTCGAGCGAGGCGGCGAGCCGCAGCAGCTCGTTCTGGTCGATGCCGCCTGCCGTTCGCATGGCGATCAGCCGGGGCTGGCCCTCGGTCAGCGTGCCGGTCTTGTCGACGACCAGCGTGTCGACCTTCTCGAAGCGCTCGAGCGCCTCCGCATTCTTGATCAGCACGCCGAGGCCGGCGCCGCGCCCGACCCCGACCATGATCGACATCGGCGTCGCGAGGCCGAGCGCGCAGGGACAGGCGATGATCAGCACCGCGACCGCGGCGATGAGGGCGTGGGCGAGGCGGGGCTCCGGGCCGAACATCATCCAGGCGGCGAAGGCCGCGATGGCGATGACGATGACGAGCGGGACGAACCAGCCGGAGACCTGGTCGGCCAGCCGCTGGATCGGCGCGCGCGAGCGCTGCGCGTCGGCGACCATTTTGACGATCCGGGCGAGCATGGTGTCGCTGCCGACCTTGCCGGCGCGCATGATGAAGCCGCCGGTGCGGTTGAGCGTGCCGCCGATCAGCGCCGCGCCGACCTCCTTGGTGACCGGCATGGATTCGCCGGTGACCATGGATTCGTCGAGCGAGCTGCGGCCTTCGATGAGTTCGCCATCGACCGGCACAGTCTCACCCGGGCGGACGCGCAGGCGGTCGCCGACATGGACGGATTCGAGCGGGATGTCCTCGTCCTCGCCATCCTCGCGCACGCGGCGTGCGGTCTTCGGCACGAGGTCGAGCAAGGCGCGGATCGCGCCGCCGGTCTGCTCGCGGGCCCTGAGCTCCAGCACCTGGCCGAGCAGCACCAGCACGGTGATGACGGCGGCGGCCTCGAAATAGACGGCGACCGAGCCGTCGGCGGCGCGCAATGTCGGTGGGAAAATGCCGGGGGCGAAGGTCGCGATCACGCTGTAGATCCAGGCGACGCCCGTGCCCATGGCGATCAGCGTGAACATGTTCAGGCTGCGATTGACGAGCGATGCGAAGGCGCGCTCGAAGAAGGGCCAGCCCGCCCAAAGCACGACGGGCGTCGCCAGGACAAATTGCAGCCAGTTGGAGTTCTGCGGCGCGATCAGGCTGTGCAGGCCGATGAGATGGCCGCCCATTTCGAGCACGAAGACCGGCAGCGTCAGGACGAGGCCGACCCAGAAGCGCCGGGTCATGTCGACGAGCTCGTGGCTCGGCCCCTGGTCGGCAGTCGGCATCTCCGGCTCGAGCGCCATGCCGCAGATCGGGCAGCTGCCCGGGGCGGGCTGGCGGATCTGCGGATGCATCGGGCAGGTATAGATCGTGCCCTCGGGCGCCGGCGCCGCGGGCTTCGACGTCGCGCCCTCGGCATAGGCGGCCGGCTTGGCCTCGAACTTGCCGCGGCAGCCATCGGAGCAGAAGAAGTAGCGCTTGCCGGCATGGGAGGCGCTGTATTTTGCCGTCGCGGGATCGACGGTCATGCCGCAGACCGGATCCTTGACGCTGTCCGGCGTGGCGTGGCCATGGCCGTGATGGTGACCGTGCTCGTGATGTCCGTGATGCTGGTGATCAGCCATCGTGCCTTCTCCCCTTTCCCGCAGCGCCGCGATGCGCAGCCGGCGGGATGCCCGCCGGCTGCGCGTGCTTTTCAGCGGACTAGCTGCGGGCCGGGCGTGTAGCCGGCGGCGGTGACGATCGACTTGAGCGCCGAAAAGTCAGCGCCGCCGCGGACGCTGACCAGCTTGGATGCAGGGTCGGCGTCGACGGACGTCCCCGGCAGCTTGCTCTCGATCGCGGTCTTGATGGTGCCGGCGCAATGGCCGCAGGTCATGTCGTCGACGCGAAAGCTGATCGCGCCTTCGGGCGGTGCCGCGGTGGTCGCGGCAGTCTGGGAACGTGGCTGGCAGCAGCTCATGACTCGATGTCCTGGTTGACGATGGCAGCAGCCTGCACCTTCCCACAGTGGTAAGGTCAAGGCCTTCTGCGCACGCCAAAGGGCGACGAGCGGGTCTGCTCGCCGCCGAGCCTGCGTCAAGCCGTACCGGCGAGCTCCTTCTGGCGGATGCAGGCGACGCTGTGGCCGGAGCCGACGTCCTCGATCGTAGGGATCGCGCTGGCGCAGGCGTCGATCACGTGCGGGCAGCGCGTGCGAAAGACGCAGCCCGAGGGCGGGTTCAGCGGGCTCGGGATGTCGCCCTTCAGGATGACGCGTTCGCGCTTGACGCTCGGGTCTGGCACCGGCGCTGCCGAGAGCAGCACCTTGGTGTAGGGATGGCGCGGATTGGCGTAGACCTCCTGCGCCGGGCCCTTCTCCATGATCCGCCCGAGATAGAGCACGACGATGTCGTCGCAGAGATACTCGACCACCGAGAGGTCATGGCTGATGAAGACCATGGTCAGGCCGAGCTCGCGCTGCAGTTCCTGGATCAGGTTGAGCACCTGCGCCTGCACCGAGACGTCGAGCGCCGAGACCGGCTCGTCGGCGATGATCAGCTCGGGCTCGACCGCGAGTGCCCGGGCGATGCCGATGCGCTGGCGCTGGCCGCCGGAGAATTCATGCGGGTAGCGCCGAGCATGCTCGGCATTGAGGCCGACCCGGCCGAGCAGCTCGGCGATCCGCGCCTCGCGCGCCTTGCCCTTGGCGAGGCCATGCGTGTCGATCGCCTCGCCGATGATCTCGCCGACGCGCATGCGCGGGTTGAGGCTGGAATAGGGGTCCTGGAAGATGATCTGCAGCCGCCGGCGATAGGCGCGCAGCGCTTTCTCCGGCAGGCCGAACAGATCGACGCCGTCGAACACCGCCTCGCCGCCGGAGGGCTCGACCAGGCGCAATATGCAGCGCCCGACCGTGGTCTTGCCCGAGCCGGATTCGCCGACGATGCCGACGATGCTGCCGCGGCGGACCTCGAAGGAGACGTCGGAGACCGCCCGGACCTCGCCGCCACGGGTCGAGAAGACCTTCTGGAGATTGCGGACGGAGAGCAGTGGCGCTTCCGAGCCGAGGGTTTCGGTCGTGCTTGCAGCCGTCACAGCGCGTCGTGCCTCCAGCAGCGGGTGAGATGGGCGGCCGCGACGTCGAGCAGCGGCGGCACGGCTTCAGTGCAGCGCGCCTCGACGAGCGGGCAGCGCGGCGCATAGGTGCAGCCGGGCGGCAAAGCGAGAGGGCTCGGCACGCTACCGGGGATGGCGTTGAGCAGGCGGCGCCCCTGGCCGGGAACGCGGTCGCGCCGCGCATCGGGAATGCAGGAGAGCAGGCCGCGCGTATAGGGGTGGCGCTGGCGCGCGAAGACGCCGGCGACCGGCCCCTGCTCGACGACGCGCCCGGCATACATCACCGCGACCTCATGGGCGATCTCGGCGACGACGCCGAGATTATGGGTGATGAACAGGATGCTCATGCCGATCTCGGCCTGGAGCCGGCGCAAGAGGTCGAGGATCTGCGCCTGGATGGTGACGTCGAGCGCCGTCGTCGGCTCGTCGGCGATCAGCAGGGCCGGATTGCAGGACAGAGCGAGCGCGATCATCACGCGCTGGCGCATGCCGCCCGACATTTCGTGCGGATACTGCGCGAGGCGCCGCTCGGCCGCGGGGATCTCGACCAGCTCGAGCATGCGCTTGGCCCGCGCCCGTGCCTCGCTGCGCGACAGCTTCTCGTGCAGCAGGATCATTTCCATGATCTGGTCGCCGACGGTGAAGAGCGGGTTCAGGCTCGTCATCGGCTCCTGGAAGATCATCGCGATCTCGCTGCCGCGAATGGCCCGCATCTGCTTCAACGGCATCTGCGCGAGGTCGACGACCGCGCCGCTGCGCAGCCGGTAGAGGATGCGCCCGCCGACGATGCTACCGGGATGGGCGAGGAGCCGCATGATCGACAGGCTGGTCACCGACTTGCCGGAGCCGGACTCGCCGACCACCGCGAGCGTCTCGCCGCGGCGCAGCGAGAAGCTGACGCCGTCGACCGACTTGATCGCATTCGAGCCGATCAGGAAGTGGGTCTGCAGGTCCTCGACCCTGAGCAGGATATCGTCCTCGGCCGCGCGCGTGGCGACGGGTGCCATTTCCGTGGTCGCCATGGTCAGAGGTCCTTGCGCAGGCGCGGATCGAGCAGATCGCGCAGGCCATCGCCGACCAGCTGCAGCGATAGCACGCTGAGCACGATCGCCGCGCCGGGGAAGAGCATCATCCAATCGGCCTGGCCGATGTACTGGCGGCCGCCGGCGATCATCGTGCCCCAGGTCGGGATCTCCGGGCTGACGCCGACGCCGAGGAAGGACAGGCTCGCCTCTGCCAGCATCGCATAGGCGAAGATGAAGGTGGCCTGGACCAGGATCGGCGAGACGAGGTTGCGCAGGACATGGCGGGTCATGATCCGCCAGGTCGGAACGCCGAGCGCCCGGGCCGCCTCGACATAGGGCAGCTCGCGGATGATCAGCGTCGAGGCGCGCACGATGCGGGCGAGGCGCGGCGCGTAGACGATGCCGAGCGCGACGATGACCGTGGCGAGCGAGGGGCCGAGCGCCGCGACCAGCGAGATGGCCAGCAGGATGTCGGGGAAGGCCATCATCGCGTCGATGATCCGGGCGATGACGCCGTCGGCCCGGCGGAAGAAGCCGGCAACGAGGCCGAGCGTGATGCCGAGGATGGCGGCGAGCGCGGTCGCCGCCGCGCCGACCAGCAGCGAGAGCTGGCCGGCATAGATGGTGCGGCTGAAGATGTCGCGGCCGAACTCGTCGGTGCCGAAGAACCAGCGCTCGCTAGGCGGCTTCAGCCGGTTGACCACCGAAAGCCGGCTCGGCGAGTAGGGCGCGATCAGCGGCGCGAGGATCGCGAGGAGGGCGATGATCGCGAGGACGACGAGGCCGATCACCAGCGTCTTGCGCTGCAGGATCAGGCTGGCGAGCCGCGGACGGGCGGCGGGCGAAGAGGGGGCGGCCATCAGTAGCGCACCCTTGGGTCGATCGCGAGATAGAGCATGTCGATCAGGAAATTGATCAGCACATAGAGGGCGGCGATGACGAGCAGCGCGCCCTGGATGACCGGATAGTCGCGGCGCAGCACGGCCGAGACGACGAGATTGCCGATGCCCGGCAGGCTGAACACCGTCTCGGTGACGACCGCGCCCGAGATCAGCAGTGCCGCGGTGAGGCCGATCACGGTCAGCACCGGGATCAGCGCGTTCTTGAGGGCGTGCTTCATCACCACGCCCCACTCGCCCATGCCCTTGGAGCGGGCGGTGCGAACATAGTCGTCGTTGAGCACGTCGAGCATCGAGGCGCGGGTGAAGCGGGTGATCAGCGCCGAGGAGACGATGCCGAGGGCGAGCGCCGGCAGGACGAGATGGCGCAGCCGCTCGAGGAAGGAGGCGTCCGGGCCGCCATAGCCGGAGGCCGGCATCCAGCCATAACGCACGGCGAAGACCTGGATCAGGATCAGGCCGAGCCAGAAGCTCGGAATGCTCGCCGCGAACATGGCGAACGTCGTGGCGAGCTGGTCGAAGAGCGAGCCGCGCTTATAGGCCGAGAGGATGCCGACCGGCAGGGCGATGGCGCTGGCGATCAGGATCGAGAACAGGGTGAGGAAGAAGGTCGGCTCGGCCCGTTCGGCGAGCGCGCTCAGCACCGGCATGTTGAGGAAGATCGACTGGCCGAGATCGCCGCGCAGGAGCTGGCCGAGGAACAGCACGTATTGCGTCGGCAGCGACTGATCGAGCCCGAGCCGGCTGCGCAGGCCGGCGATGTCGGCCGCCGTCGCATCGGGGCCGAGCATCACCGCAGCGGGGTCGCCGGGGGCGATGCGGACGATGATGAAGACG
Source organism: Allobosea rubneri (assembly GCF_032464875.1). Lineage (NCBI taxonomy): Bacteria > Pseudomonadati > Pseudomonadota > Alphaproteobacteria > Hyphomicrobiales > Alloboseaceae > Allobosea > Allobosea rubneri. The sequence goes on along the minus strand of NZ_JAWDID010000008.1, from coordinate 139,567 downwards.
ATCGTCACGACCGTGAACATCACCGCCAGCATGCCGAGGATGCGCTGCATCACATATCGCGTCATCGCGTGCCGATCTTCCCTTCTGTGCTTCCCGGCGTTCATCGCCGGTCAGCCGCCGTTGCAGGCGTGTTCTGCCCATCGGCGTTCGAAAAACTCTGGTCATCCCGGACGGAGCGAAGCGGAGATCCGGGATCCATGCCGGAGCCTTTCCGCAAGAGTTTCCGGCATGGATCCCGGGTCTCCCTACGGTCGCCCGGGATGACACGCGCTTGATCGGGAGCAGCCCGAGGCCGCTCCCGAAGCGCGTGGAGTTGGCTTCCTGATGATCGCTCAGGGCTTGAGCGAGGCGTTCCAGAAGTACGGCCAGGGCGAGGCGGTGTAGCCGGTCAGGCGCGGCGACTTGGCGCTGAGGGCGGCGAAATCGCCGACCTTGTAGAAGGGCACCTCTTCGAAGATCAGCTTCTGCAGATCGGCGAAGATCGCCTTGCGCTTCGTCTCGTCGGCTTCGGCGTTGAGCGCGTTGAGGAGCTTGTTCTTGGTCTCGCTCGCCCACCAGCCGGGATAGCTGTCGGGCAGCGGCGCGATCAGGGCGGGCTCGGCCAGGAACGGGCTGTGGGTGATGAAGATATCCCACAGGGCCGGCTCGGCGCGGCGCTGCACCAAAGTCGCCCAGTCGACGACCTGCAGGTCGACCTTGAGGCCGGCGGCCTTGAGATATTCGGCCGCGACCTGCGCCATCTTGTAGTGGAACTCGTATTGGCGGCTGGTCAGGATCCGGATCGGCGCGCCGTCATACTTCGCGGTCTTGGCCAGAGCCTTGGCCTTGTCGGCGTCGCCCTGGTTGTAGGCCTTGATGCCGGCATCGCTGCGCCAGGTGTAACCTTCCGGGTACATGGCGCCGTCGACCTTGTAGAACTCCGGCTTGCCGAAGGCGGCAGCCAGCATGTCCTCGGCATTCAGGGCAGCCTGGACAGCCTTGCGCATGTCCTGGTTGGTCATCATGCCCTGCTTGTTGTTCATGATGAACATCGGCCAGCCGAAGCCCTGCATCAGCAACGGCTCGGTCTTGGCCTGGCCCTTCAGCCGATCGAAAGCCTCGACCGGGATCAGGTCGGCGAAGTCGAACTGGCCGGCAAGCGCGCCCTCGACACGGGTGTTGGCATCGGGAACCGGCACGAAGCGGATCTCGTCGAGATACTGCTTGCGGGCGCCGCCGAAGCCGTCGGGCTCGCCCTGGCGCTGCTTGTAGTCGTCGAAGCGGACAAGCTGGATGTACTGGTCGGGCTTGCGCTCCTTGAGCTGGTAGGGCCCGGTGCCGATCACCTCCTTGATCGGGTTCTCCATCTTGTCGGCCGGCATGATCACGGCCGCGGAGTTGTTGAAGGCGAGCAGCGCGGTGAGCGGCGCGAACGGGGCCTTCAGCGTGATCTTGACCGACTTGTCGCCCTCCGCCTCGATCGAGGCGATGTTGGAGGCGACGAGCTTGCCGCGCGAGGCGAGCTCGGTCCAGCGCTTCAGCGAGGCGACGACGTCCTGCGCGGTCATCGCCTTGCCGTTGTGGAAGGTGACGCCCTGGCGCAACGGGATGGTGTAGACCTTGCCGCCGTCGCTGATCTGCGGAAGCGCCTCGGCCAGGAGCGGGGTCAGCGCCCAGTTCTTGTCGAAGGTGTAGAGCGTCTCGTAGAAATGCTGGGTGATCATGCCCAGAAGGTCGCCGGCGGCGACCATCGGGTCGAGCGTGTTGGGCTCGCCGATCGTGGCGACGTTGAGCGCGCCGCCCTTCTGCTGGGCGAGAGCCGGCGCCGCGGCGCCCAATCCCGCGACGGCGAGCGCGGTCGCGCCGATGCGGGCCAATTTCTTCAACATCTCAGCTTCCTCCCTGTGGTTTCTTGTCAGTCGGTGTTGAAATCAACGGCGCTTCCCATCAGCGCCGGCGGATGGTCTCCACGACATGGGCCAGCTGCTCGACCACCGCGGCAGTGATCTGCTCGCCCTTCTCGCGCGTCGCCAGCGAGGGGTCGCCGACGACGCCGGTGCCGCCGGACATTTCGTGCATGGAGCGGAACAGGGCGCCGCGGGCCGGCAGGATCATGTCGGCATTGGCCCAGTCATGGGTGCCGACATAGCTCATCCCCGAGACCAGCGCGGTTCGTACGCTCGCGGGCGCACCGAGCAGCATCAGCGAGGTCTCGAACTCGCAGGCATGGTTGACGCCGGCGAAGCTGCTCTCGCGGATCGTGCCGAGTTCCTTGGCGGCGAGGCGCCACCAGGTCAGGAAGGCGACGCGGCAGTCGCGATGCTTCGTGCCGAAGGTCTCAAGCAGCACTTGGCCGATCGCCTGATTGCCGCCATGGCTGTTGAACAGCACGATGTTGCGGAAGCCGTGGCGCACGACGCTTTCGAGGATATCCCCGACATAGGCCAGGAAGGTCTCGTGGCGGACGCTGAGCGTCCCGGCGAAATCCATGTGGTGCTCGGAGCAGCACACCTTCACCTGCGGCAGGATCAGGACCCGATCCCCCAGCCTGGCTTCCAGCGCCTGCAGGAAATGATCGCCGATGACGGCGTCAGTCTCGAGCGGCAGATGGGGGCCGTGCTGCTCGATGGCGGCGACGTTCAGGACGACCGGGATGTCGCGATCGAGCGCGGCGACTTCGTTCGTCGTGAGGGTTTCCCAACGCATGGTTCTGGTCCGGCTCTCAGGAGATCGTGCGTTCGGAGACGCGGAAGCGGGCGATGGCGGCTTCGTCGAGGGTGATGCCGAGCCCCGGCCCGTCATCGGGGATACGCACATGCGGCGGCTCGAAGGCGAGCGGCTTGGCGAGCAGGTCGTGGCTGCGGATCATCCGGCCGAAGATGTCGCTCGGCCAGACGCAGCTCTTCGCCGCGGCGGCCTGGTGGACATACATCGCTTCGAGGATGCCGAGATCGACCTCCGAGCCGTGCCAGCAATAGACGCCGGCGGTCGAGGCGATGTGGTCGAGCGTCTGGAACTTGGCGAGGCCGCAATTGAAGTTGAAGCCGTCGACGGCGCCATGGGCGATGGCGTTGATCGCGTCATGGGCGCGCTGGCCCTGGTAGATATAGGGCAGCGAGACGTGCAGCACGATCGGGATCGAGGAGAAGCGGCGCAGCTCCGCGAAATCCTGCAGCATCCAGCGCGGCAGCGGGTCTTCGAGCAGCAGGACGTTGCCGACCTTCTCCAGCTCACGGATGATCGGGCGGGCATTGCCCGAGTTCTCCCAGCGCTGGTTGGGATCGAAGATCACCTTCATGCCGGGCGCGTACTGCTTGATCTGTGCGCACCAGCCGGCGACGTCGTCCTCGAGGTCGCATTTGAACTTGATGACCTTGTAGCCTTGCTCGAAATAGCGCTTCACCCAGGGGCCGACCTCATCCTGGGTGCGATGGCTCGACCAGGCGCTGACATTGACCCGGTCGCGGATGGCGCCGCCGAGCAGGCGGTGCATCGGCACGCCCAGCGTCTTGGCATAGGCGTCCCAGATCGCGCATTCGAAGCCGTCATATTCGCGGCAGAGCGGCAGCGGCAGGTCCTGCAGCGGCAGATCGAAGATCGACTGGCCGATCAGGTTGGCGCAGATCGCCTCCAGGCGCGGCCATTCATGGTCGCGATAGAATTCGCCGATGCCGACGACGCCGTTCTTCAGCTTCATCCGGACGATCAGCTTGGGCAGCTCGTCGAACTGCACGCTCCAGCTCGCCTTGCCGCCGACCGGCAGCATGTGCAGCGGCTTGGCGAGGCTCTCCGAATTGATGACGCCGGGATTGGCGGGGACGATGACCTCGTCGAACTGGAAGGACAGGATCGTTCCGTCGGCTGGCTGCATGGCTCGGCTCGTCTTCTCATCGTTGGCGCTTGGCGCGGCGGCCGGGAATGTAGCTGGATTACATTTACTGTCAATCTAGCCAGTGCGATTTGCACAGTCGGCCGCCTTCCGGCGTCACGCGACAGGAACGAAACGCCCGTGGGCGCGGAGGAGGCGTTTCGGCTTTCGCCAACCTTCTCAATAGTCAAGTGGCTGATTTCGTGAATAATTCTAGATGGACTTATGCGTCGTCAGGCCGCGCCGTATGTCCCGGCCGGCTCTGCTGGTCCGTCAATGTAGCGAAATTACCTTTCGAGGAGATCAGTCGCCGATCGGCTGCCCCTCGGTGCTGCCGTGAAGGGCGATGAGCGTCGCGCGGGCGCGCCAGAGCTTCTTCGAGACGACCTTCATGCGGCGGGCGCCGAGCAGGGTCGCGATGCAGTCGAGCAGGAAGAGCTGCCCGTAGCGGCCGCGATTGGGCATGTAGAAGAACTTCTCCTCGTCGAAGGCCTGCAGCGGCACGAGCACGCTGGCGAGTTCGGCGAGCGGGCTCGGCGGGTGGGTGACGGCAATGACGCCTGCGCCCTGGCTGCGGGCGATCTCGGCGCTGTCGAGCAGCGAGCGCGGCTTGCCGGTGACCGAGAAGATCAGGAGGACGTCGTCGGGTCCGCAGGTCGCGGCCATGACGCGCTGCTGATAGGGGTCGGCTGTCGAGGATGCTGCGACGTCGAGGCGGAACAGCCGGTTCTCGGCCTCGGTCGCGACATTGGCCGAGCTGCCGCCAACGCCGAAGCAGAAGACGCGGCGGCCCTTGTCGAGCAGGTCGACGGCGGCCTCGATCGCTTGCGGATCATGCTGGGCGAAGGCCATCGACAGCGCCTGCACGGTCGCGTTGTAGACGTGCTCGGCGACCTCGTTGCCGGTGTCGGCGGGCTGCTGGCGCTCGGCGGCGAGATACATCCGGCCGATCGCATATTCCTGGGCCAGGCGGATCTTGAAATCGGTGAAGCCGTCGCAGCCCATGCGGCGGGCGAAGCGCACCACCGTCGGCTCGCTGACATGCGCCTGGGCCGCCAGGTCCCTGGTGCTGATCCGCGCTGCGCCGTCGATATCCGCCAGAATGATCTCGGCGACATTCCGTTCGGCCCGGTTCATCTCAGGTGCTTCGACCCGCATGCGGTCGATCAGGCTGCTCACGTGGCGCATCGTCCCAGTTTCCGGCACTCGCCGCGGTGGCGTCAGATATCTCTCGCCAGGACCCAAGAAAATCCGTGGCGCACTTGATTCCACAGTTTCCCGCCGAGGGCGCGGCGCTTCCGGCGATGCGGCGGTCGATCATTAAGTATTTCGACGGGTGGGCAATCAGGCAAGGGGCGCGGTGCCGAGAGCCAAGGGGTCAAGCAGTTATGCTGCGAGGGCCGGTTGTTTCAGTGCTCGCCACGCACCCGCCGCGAGATGGTCACGAAATGACCCGATTGGGTTCAGCCCGTCATCCCATTTCCGGTGTCTAATCGCGCACTCATCCGCAACCGATGGAAGGAAACTCCATGCGAATGATCACGATTGCCGCTGCCGGTGCCGCGCTCTTGCTGGCGGGCGCCGCCAATGCCCAGACCCGCCCGGCCGATCCGCCAGCGAGCGCGCCGCCTACCACAGCGCCGCAGACGCCATCGACCGCGCCGACGATCAAGTCGATCAATGTGGTGGAGCTCGACGCGCTTCCCGAGGCGACCCGGGCACAGGTGAACCAGGTTGTGGCGACCCGCACGGCGAATGAGCTGCAACAGCTTCAGAAGGCCATCGAGGCCGCTCCGGCGGTGAAATCCGCCATCGAGGCCAAGGGCTTTTCGACCCGCGATGTGGTGCTGGCCGAAGTGAACGACGAGGGCGAGCTGACGGTCGTCACGAGGCGGCTCGGCTGACCGATATGCCGCGCAGGTCAACTGCTCCGAAGGAGCCGTATCTCCCAGGTGGCGGAGGACCATTCAGCCCTCCGCCTCTTCTCAATTGGAATTATCGAGGCAGGGCAGACGGGCGATAGCGTCGCCCTGCGTACTCCAGTCCTGCCTCCGGCGTCGATGATCGACGGATACTGCTTTCAGATGGCAACGCCTGGCACTGCCATTTGAAAGCGTCCGGTACTAGCTCCAGAACCCATCCTGATGGGCGCGTGGCGAGAACGTTTCCGAGTCGTCCTGTTCGGTCGTCTCGATGTCGTTCTCGTGTTCGGCGTCGAGTGCGCCGTCCGAGTCGTGCCGTTCGAGCATGGTTCTCTCCTTTCATAATCTAGGGGGAGGGTTGCTTCAGGCACACCAAAGATAGGGGTTTTTGCTGCGCTGCACAAGGTTTTGGGCAGGGTCTCGGCCTTCCCGAAGGGCAGGTTGGGCTCAGCCATTGCCCCCCGAGCGTGCTTCCGTCGCGGTCGCCGACTGGCTCTCCGCGGCGCGATCCAGGCATTCGGCCATGGCCGATGTTCCCCATGAGTGCTTTGAGCACTGCGCCGTTCCGACGGTCAGATTAGGGGTGGATCCTTGTGGCTGCTGCGCGCCGCTGCATCCGCCGAGGGCCAGGGCGAGTATGGCCAAGGTCAGTCGCATTTTGCTCTCCCGTTTCGAAACCCGGCCAGCCCAGCACAGTGGTTGGGCAGGAGTTTGATGCCGGGCAGGCGCTGATGGTGGCGCGTGATTTGCGCGGAGCAAGGCGACTATGCCGATGCCGTCCAGTTTCGAAACGTTTTGTCCCAAAAACGCGCAATCGGAGACGTCCATGTCGTCGCGCCGCCCATCCCTGCGCCTAGCCCGAATCCTCGACCGCCTCGACAGGCGCAAGCGCGCCGCCCGCAAGGCCGCCGCGGCGGCCCGAGCGGCGGAGCAAGCAAATAGCGCCGAGCCATCGGCACAGATGAGCAAGGACGATGAGGGGGCAGGGCGCGGGAGCAAGTAGCCGGCAGGCGCGGCGCCGAACAAACGGCCCGCCGGTCCTTTCGGGCGGCGGGCCTTCGATCGAGCCCCGCACGGGCAGTGCGCGGGGCTCGTGACATTCGGTTACCAGGTCTGGCGGTTGTACCAGGTATCGACGTCCGTCTTCACGCGGTCCTTCTCGATGCCGTAGCGCTCCTGGATCTTGCCTTCGAGCTGGTCGCGCTTGCCTGCGATGACATCGAGATCGTCATCGGTGAGCTTGCCCCACTGCTCCTTGACCTTGCCCTTGAGCTGCTTCCAGTTTCCTTCGACGCGGTTCCAGTCCATCGGATTTCTCCTGTCAGGCGTTGAGGGTTGAGTGTCCGCTGTCGCGGGAGAGCGGTCAGATCAGCGGGCCGCGATAGGGCTCCGCCCTCTCGTCGAATTGGCTCCAGCCGCTCTGGCGATACTCGGCGAGGCGCTCGTCGCGATCGATCGGCGTCGCGCCCTCCATGATCGCCTCGGCGGTCGGAGCGCGATCGTCGCTGGTCCGCACCGAGACCACCGAGCCTCCGCGGCGCACGGTTTCGGCATAGTAGTTGGCGTCGTCAGCGCTGGTGCCGGCGCTGGTCAGGGCGCCGACAATGCCGCCGGCCGCGCCGCCGGCCACCGCGCCGGCCGCCGTCGAGGCGAGCCAGCCGGCCGCAACCACCGGGCCAATGCCGGGAATCGCGATCAGGCCAAGGCCAGCGAGCAGGCCGGCAGCGCCGCCGAGCGTCGCACCGATGCCGGCGCCTTCTCCGGCGTTGCTGTCGTCCGTCTTCTCGTGACGACCGACAATGCTGATCTCGGAGCTCGAAAAGCCTGCGGCCTCGAGCTGCTCGACGACGATGCGAGCCGATTCATAGTTGTCGTAGGATCGCGTGATGGTCTGGGTCATGTCTTATTTTCTCCCGATATCGATTACGGTCGCTCAGTTGCGGGTGATGTTGCCGCGGTAGTCGACCGATACGTTGACCTGAGCGCCCGAATGGGTGGCCGTTCCCTTCCAGACGCCGTTGTCGTCCTTCTTGAGACCGCCGACATTCGAGTAGCCATTGGCTTCGAGACGGCTCTTGGCCTGGCCCTCGGTGAAGCTGTTGGCGCCCGGAAGCGGCGCATTGGCGTCGGCCGGTGCATTCGGGGCTGGTGTCGGCGATGTGGTCGACGTCTGCGCCAGCGCGCTTGTCGAAAGCAAGGCGCAGAAAATCGACGTGAGAACCACGTTCCGCATCATTATCTCCTTGTGGGTAAACGGCATTTCGTCCGCTGCCGATAAAACCGGCAGCGGCCGCGATGGTTCCCGAAAAAGTGAAGATGCGAGGAAGGTTCTCGCGGCTCAGTAGCCAAGCCGCGGGCGGGTGGATGCGAGGCCTGCGCTTATTGGGGCGGCCTGCGGCCTGGCTCAGCCGGGAAGAGCGAAATCCAGGGCGGCGGCGACATGCAGCTTCGTCGTGTCGAAGACCGGCAGGCTGAAATCGCCCTGCGAGAGCAGCAGGGTCAGTTCGGTGCAGCCGAGGATGACGCTGTCGATCGCTTGCGGGCGCATGCGCTCGACCTCGCGCAGGCAGGTCAGGCGCGATTGCGGGCGGACGATGCCGCGGCAAAGCTCCTCGAAGATGATGTCGTTGATCGCCAGGCGCCCACGCGCGTCAGGAATTACCGGGGAGAGCAGCCCGCTGCGCGCCAGCCGGTGGCGATAGAATTCCTGCTCCATGGTGTAGCGCGTGGCGAACAGCGCCGGCCGACTGCATCCCGCGGCCTCGATCGCGCGTGCGGTCGTGTCGACAAGATGGATCAGAGGGATGCCGACCGCCGCCTCGATCTCCGGGGCGAGGCTGTGCATGGTGTTGGCGCAGATCAGCAGGCCGGCGGCGCCGGCCCGCTCCAGACCGCGTGCGGCAGCCGTCATCAGCCCGGCAAGTTCCGCCATGGCGCCGGCCGCCTGAAGGCGAGCGATCTCGGCGAAATCGAAGGAATGCAGCAGGAGCGGGGCGGAGTGGAGCCCGCCGAGCCGGGCCCGCGCGCCCTCGTTGAGCAGGCGGTAATAGACCGCCGTGCTCTCCCAGCTCATGCCGCCGAGCAGGCCTAGTGGCTTCACGATGCGACAGTTCCCTGCCGGGCGCCGGCGCCGATCTTCAGCTCGCTCATCGCTTCTGCGTATGCGCGAAGACGTCGTAGTTCAGCTCGGCGATGCGGAACCATTGCTGGATCTCGTCGCGGAAGCGCGTCCACGGCTCGTAGATCCGCCGGAACTCGGCATTGCGGGCCGCTTCCTCGCGATAATAGGCGTCTGCCGCCTTGAACGCGGCTTCCATGACGTCGCGTGGGAAGGAGCGAAGCTGCACGCCAGCGCCGACCAGACGGCGCAGCGCCGCCATGTTCTGGGTGTCGTATTGCGCGAGCATCAGCATGGTCGACTCGGCGCTCGCGGTCTCGATCGCAGCCTTGAAATCGTCGGGCAGGGCGGCCCAGGCCTTGTCGTTGATGTAGAGGCTGATCTGCGGGCCGCAATCCCACCAGCCCGGCGAGTAATAGTAGCGCGCAACCTTCTGGAAGCCGAGGCGCTCGTCATCGGCCGGGCCGACCCATTCGACCGCGTCGATGGTGCCGCGCTCCAGCGCGGAATAGATGTCGCCGGCGGCGATGGTTTGCGGCACGACGCCCATGCGCGACAGGATCTCGCCGCCGATGCCGGGAATGCGCATCTTCAGGCCGGAGAGGTCGGCGACGCCATTGATCTCCTTGCGGAACCAGCCGCCCATCTGGCACCCGGTGTTGCCGAGCGGGAACTGGACGATGCCGAAGCGGGCGAAGAGCGGCCGCAGCAGTTCGAGGCCGCCGCCCTGCATCATCCAGGCGATGTGCTGGCGCGAGTTGAGGCCGAAGGGCAGGCCGGTGTCGAAGGCGAGCGCCTTGTCCTTGCCGGTGTAGTAGAAGGTGGCGCTGTGGCCGCATTCGATGGTGCCGGCGCCGACCGCATCGAGCACCTGGAGCCCGCCGACGATCTCGCCGGCCGCGAAGACCTGGATCTTGAAGCGCCCCTTGGTCAGCTGATCGACCCGGCGTGCCAGGTTCTCGGCGGCGTTGAACAGGATGGGCAGCGATTTCGGAAAGCTCGAGGCCAGGCGCCAGCGCACCTCGCCGGATTGCTGCGCCACGGCCGGTGCCGCGACCGTCGTGGCCGCGGCTGCCCCGGCCAGCATTCTCCTACGCGTGAACGCCATCTTCTTCTCCCCCGAGAATTGCGTCAGCTTCGATTTCGATCAGGATGTCCGGGTGGATGAAGGTGATCCCGGCGAGAAAGGACGTGACGGGCTGGATCTGCCCGAAGAACTCGCCGTGGATGTTTCCGACCTTCTCCCAGTCTTCGGCATGGCGCAGGAAGATGCGGGTGCGGACCGTGTTCGCCAGCCCGTTCATGCCGCAGGCCGTTAGCGCTTCGGCGATCTTGCGCAGGCTTTCCCGGGTCTGGATTTCGACATCGTTCGCCCCGATCACGCCGTCCGGGCCGAGGGCTGTGGTGCCGGCGACGACGGCATGGTTGCCGACGCGCACCGCGCGGCAGTAGCCGATCCGCTTTTCATAGGGCCCGTCGCTGACTACCTGCTGTCTCACAACCGTCTCGCTCTCTTATGTTCCGTTCGGAACATAAGAGAGCGGGCATAGATTCCTGTCAATCGGATTCAGGGCGCGATGCGAGATTCTGCGAAGGCCATGCTCACCGGCAATGCGATCACCACGGGCTATCGCATCAGCTTCCTGGCCAATTATCTGATGGGGGCGATCTATGCGCGGGTGCAGGCCGATCTCGGCTTCAACCGGGCCGAGGCCGCGATCCTGTTCTGCCTGGCGCATATGGCGCCGCTGAGCGGCATCGAGATCGCGGAGATGACCGGCCGGCCGCGCAACAGCATCAGCCCGGCGGTCGGCAAGCTGCTGCGGCTCGGCATGATCGTGAAGGAGCCGGCCGAGCAGAACCGCAAGATCGAGCTGCTCTCGCTGACGGGGGAGGGCAAGGCGATGAGCGAGAAGGTCGTCGCCTATTTCGTCGCGCGCGAGCGCCCGATGCTCGAGCCTTTGGCCTCGGCCGCCGATCGCGCAGCGCTGGACGGGCTTCTCGCCCGGCTGATCTTCCGGAGTGACGACTGGCTCGACACCACCGTCTAGAGCGACGGCGCCGCCTGTCGGCGACAGTGGGACCGCTCCGCTTTTCGGTCAGGCGATAACGCAATTTACACAACGTCACCCCTATCAACGGTGCGATGCGGGGGCGTCGCGGCGCCGTCTTGCCCCCGGCCGGAGCGGCCAAGCGCGTCCGCAAAGAGGGGTGGGATTCGATGGAGATGTCCGTAAGCGGCGACCGTGCCGGCGTGCTGCATGGTGTCGTGGATCCGTCGCTGCTCCGGGACGAGCTGCTTTCCGAGATCTTCGAGGCTTCGGCGGTACGGACGCCCGAGCGCACCGCGATCGTCTTCGAGGATCGTCGCATCAGCTATGCCGAGCTCAATGCGCAGGCCGACCGGGTCGCCCGGGCGCTGCGCAAGCAGGGCGTGAAGCCGGGCGAGTTCGTCGGGCTGTGGATGTCGCGCTCGCTCGACCTGCATGTCGGCCTGCTCGGCATCCTGAAGTCCGGTGCGGCCTATATCCCCTTCGACGTCGACGCGCCGGCCGAACGCATCGGCGAGTGCCTGAGCGATTGCGCGGCGAAGGTCATCGTTATCGACGCCGTGACCGCCGGAAAGCTCGACCGCGAATTGCCGGCGACGGCGCGGGATTGCCTCGAACTCGTCGCCGAAGGCGGTGAGGGCGCACCTCTCGACCTGCGCTCCGACGGCGTCACGCCCGAAACCCCGGCCTATGCGATCTACACCTCGGGCTCGACCGGAAAGCCCAAGGGCATCGTCATCGAGCACCGCAACATCTGCCATTACCTGCGCTCGTCCAATGCGATCTACGGGATGACGCAGGACGACGTCTCCTTCCAGGGCGCCTCGGTCGCCTTCGACCTGTCGCTGGAAGAGATCTTCGTCCCCTATCTCGTCAGCGCGACGCTCTGGGTCGCCTCCCAGAAGGTGCTCGGCGAGGTCGAGCGCCTGCCGGAGCTGATGAACGCGGCCGGGATCAGCGTGCTCGACACCGTGCCGACGCTGCTCGCCATGCTGCCGCAGGATGTGCCGAGCCTGCGCATCATCATCCTCGGCGGCGAGGCTTGCCCGCCCTCGGTGAAGCAGCGCTGGTGCCGGCCGGGCCGCAAGATCTTCAATTCCTACGGTCCGACCGAGGCGACGGTCGTCGCGACGGTCGACGAGGTCACGCCGGAGGAGGCGGTAACCATCGGCGTGCCGATCCCGAACTACACCTGCTATGTCGTCGACGAGCAGATGCGGTTGGTCGGCCCCGGCGTCGAGGGTGAGCTTCTGATCGGCGGGCCGGGCGTCGCGCGCGGCTATCTCGGCCGCCCCGACCTGACCGCCGAGAAGTTCATCGCCAACCCCTTCCACCCGATGGCTGGCGACCCGGTGCTCTACCGCTCGGGCGATGCGGTCAGCGTCGCCGAGAACGGCAAGATCCTGTTCCATGGCCGCATCGACGACCAGGTCAAGCTGCGCGGCTTCCGGCTCGAGCTCGGCGAGATCGAGGCGCGCCTCTCCGACCTGCCCGGCATCGCACAGGCGACGGTGGTGCTGCGCCGCGACGACGGTATCGATCGGCTGGTCGCCTTCGTGGTGCCGGCGGGGGGCGCCGCGCTCGACCGTGCCCAGATCCGCGGCGCGCTGAAGCAGACGCTGCCGCCCTACATGGTGCCCTCGCATTTCGAGGAGATGGCGGTGCTGCCGCGCCTGACTTCGGGCAAGGCCGACCGCAAGGCGCTGAAGGCGGCGCCGCTCAGCGCCCCGGCCGAGGCCGAGGAGCAGGAGGAGCCGCAGACCCCGACCGAGGCTGCGCTGCTGGCGGCGGCGAAGCCGCTGTTCCCCGGGCAGAACGTCGGATTCGACGCAGACTTCTTCGCCGATCTCGGCGGTCATTCGCTGCTCGCCGCGACCTTCCTGGCGGCTGTGCGCGGCAATCCCGACCTGCCGGCGATCACGCTGGAGGACATTTACAGCTTGCGCAGCCTGAGGGCGATCGCCGCCCGGCTCGACGAGCGCGAGCAGGCAGCCGGCGGGCGCAAGCGGCGCGATCTCAGCTTCACGCCGCCACCGCTGCTGCGCCGGGTGCTCTGCGGGCTGGCACAGCTCGCCTGCATGCCGCTGCTGCTGCTGGCGCTGACCGGGCCCTGGCTCACCATCTTCGTGACCTATGAGCTGATCACGGTCGACGAGAAGGTCGAGTTCGGCGAAATCCTGATGCTGATGGGCGTCTACATGCTGGTGACGCTCGCCATCCTGATCGCCGGCATCGTCGGCAAGCGGCTGGTGCTATGGCGGACGACGCCGGGGCGCTATCCGGTCTGGGGCGTCTATTTCTTCCGCTGGTGGCTTGCCCGGCAACTGACCTCCTTCATCCATCTCAACCGCATGCAGGGCACGCCGCTCGGGCCGTTCGTGCTGCGTCTGCTGGGGGCGAAAGTCGGCAAGCGCGTCTTCTTCAGCGGCTTCGAGGCCGGCGCGGTCGATCTCGTCGAGATCGGCGACGACGTCACCCTCGGCGGCAAGCTCAGCATCGCCAACGCCGAGGTGATCGGCAACGAGCTGGTGATCGGCACGGTGACGATCGGGCGGGACGCCTATATCGGAACCTCTTGCGCCATCGGCCATGACACCGTTATCGGCGAGGGCGCCGAGCTCGCCGACCTGACCGCGCTCTCGCCCGGCATGCGGGTCGGAGCCTTCGAGCATTGGGACGGCTCCCCCGGCCATAAGGTCGGCACGGTCGATCCGGCGAAGTGGCCGCAGCATGCGCCGGCGCCCTCCGCCCCGGTTCAGGCCCTGCAGACCGTCTATTACGCGCTGATGGTGCTGGCGATGCCGGCGCTCAGCCTGCTGCCGATCTTCCCGGCCTTCTACCTGTTCGACCGCTACGACACGGTCCTCCAGCAGATGGTCGGGGTCGACTATCACTGGTACCTGCCGGTGCTGACCTGGCCGACGGCGATGCTGATGATGCTCGGCACCGTGCTGCTGGTGACCGCGATCCGCTGGATCGTGCTGCCGAGCGCGCCGGCCGGCACCAAGTCGATCCATTCCGGCTTCGCAGTACGCAAATGGACGGTCGGGCTCGCTTCCGATGTCATGCTGGACAGCCTGAGCTCGCTGTTCTCGACCATCTACATGCGGGTCTGGTACCGGCTGATGGGCGCCAAGATCGGCAAGGACACCGAGATCGCCACCAATTTCGCCGGGCGCTACGACACGATCGCGATCGGTGACCAGTGCTTCGTCGCTGACGAGGTGGTGCTGGGTGACGAGGATGTGCGTCGCGGCTGGATGACCTCCGGCCAAGTCAGCACCGGCTCGCGCGTCTTTATCGGCAATGATTCCGTGCTGCCGCCCGGCGCCTCGATTCCCGATGGTGCCCTGATCGGCATCAAGTCGAAGCCGCCTGCCGACCAGCCGATGGCGCCGAACGAGACCCGTTTCGGCAGCCCGCCGATCCTGCTGCCGGCCCGCCAGCGCTTCGACGATGCCGATGTCGCCAAGACCTTCCGGCCGCCGGCCTGGCGGCGCGTGCTGCGCGCTGTGTTCGAATTGTTCAGCGTCTCGATGCCGACGATGATGTTCATCACGCTCGGCACCTTCGCCGCCGAATACGTGCTGTTCCCGGCCTTGGAGAAGTCGCAGAGCTGGGCCGAGTTCGCGCCGACCTTCATCGCGACCGCCGTCGCCTGCTCGATCATCCTCGCGAGCGTCGTGCTGGTGGTGAAATGGCTGATGATGGGCGTCTATCGCCCCGGCAATCACGGGCTCTGGTCATGGTGGGCGCTGCGCACCGAGGCGATGACGACCTTCTACTGGGGCACCGCCGGGGCGCTGCTGCTCAACGCGCTGCGCGGCACGCCGATGCTGCCCTGGGTGATGCGTCTCTTCGGCGCGAAGATCGGCAAGGGCGTCTTTCTCGACAGCACCGACATCACCGAGTTCGACTGCGTTTCCATCGGGGACCATGCGGCGATCAATGCGACCTCGAACCTGCAGACCCATCTCTTCGAGGACCGGGTGATGAAGATCGGGCAGATCGAGATCGGCCAGGGCACTGCGATCTCGGCGCTGACGACGGTGCTCTACGACACCCGCATCGGCGATTATGCCCGGCTCGGCAACCTCACCATCGTGATGAAGGGCGAGGCAATCCCGGCCCATACGCAATGGGCTGGCGCCCCGGCACAGCCGGCGGCCGCGTAGAGAGGCGGCGGGTCAGCGCAGGATGCTGGCGGCGAAGTCGCGGGCGATCTCGTCGATGCTCATGCGCTCGGGCCGGTACCATTCGCCGGCCCAGTTCACCGCGCCGAGCAGCAGGAGGCGCACCGAGTCCTGCGAGACGGCGGGGGCGAGGAGCCCCGCCGCGGCGGCCTCCGCCACCAGCCCGCGCCAGATCTCCTCATAACGCCTGCGCTCGACGCGGCAGCCCTCCTGCACCGTGGCGGGCAGGAAGGAGAAGGCGCGGATGCTGGCCGAGGTATAGGCGCTGTGCTCGAGTGAGGAGAGCAGATGCGCCTTGATCGCGGCCTCCAGACGCTGCCGCGGCGTCGCTTCCGGTCCGAGCGCTGCGAGCGCGGCTGTGACGGCCTCATGGACGACACGCACGCCTTCGTTGACGACGGTGCCGACGATGTCGTCCTTCGAGGCGAAGTGGTGATAGATGCTTCCGGCCTTGATCCCGACCCGGGTGGCGATCTCGCGCGTGGTCGTGGCGTCGTAGCCCTGGCGCAGCAACGCCGCGGCGGCGTCGAGGATCTGGCGGCGCGCGCCGCCTTCCGGGCGCTGGCCGGCCGCCGGATTGCTGGCCGGGTCCTGCTTCACGAAATCTCGCCCCAGGCGGTGCCGGCGATCCGCTCACGGCGCATCAGGAGCCGGGCCGTGCCGTTCTGGACCACTGTGCCGTGCTGGTTCTCCAGCGCGATCGCAAGCGCGATCAGGCCGCGATCGGGGTGCTTGACTGCTCGCATCTCGGTGACCTCGATCACGGCGCGGATGGTGTCGCCGGGGCGGACGGGGGCGGCGAAATCCCAGCTGACGCCGAGCAACGCGATCACCGTCCCGTCGATCAGGTCTAGCCGCGAGGCGAGGCCGAAGGCAATGCCGATGCCCATCGGGCCATGGGAGATGCGGGTCTTGAACTCGGTCTTGGCCGCAAACTCGGCATCGGTGTGGACGGGGTTGTAGTCGCCGGTCAGGCCCGCGAAATCGCCGATATCGGCTTCGGTGATCGTCCGGCCCGGCGTCACGAAACGCTGGCCGGGCGAAAACTCGTCATAGACGCGGCCCATCGATTTCCTCCCGGATTGGCAAGGCATCCTCCGTTCGCCCGGCGCGGAATGACCCTTGCCTTTGCTGTCTCCCTAACGGTAGTTAGGTAGCAACGCCGCGGCGCGCTGGCAAGGCGCCGGGGCGGCAGATGACGGGAGGCACGGGCGAATGCCGGTGATCGAGAGCAGGCTGCGCGGCGGGGCCGAGCAGGATGAGAGGCGGGCCGCCTATGCGGCGCTGATCGAGACCTTGCGCGAGCGGCACGGCCGCGTGCTGGCCGGCGGCGGCGCGAAGCTGCAGGCACGCCATCGCGAGCGCGGCAAGATCCCGGTGCGCGAGCGCATCGACCTGCTCGTCGACCCGTTCTCGCCCTTCCTGGAATTGTCGCCGCTCGCGGCCTGGGAGCTCTATGGCAACGAGGTGCCGGCCGCCGGCATCGTCACCGGCATCGGCATGGTCTCGGGCACCCCCTGCATGATCATCGCCAATGACGCGACGGTGAAGGGCGGCTCCTTCTTCCACGAGACGGTGAAGAAGCATTTGCGGGCGCAGGAGATCGCCTTCGAGAACCGTCTGCCCTGCCTCTATCTCGTCGATTGTGGCGGCGCCTTCTTGCCCGAGCAGGACCGCGTCTTCCCGGATCGCGACCATTTCGGCGGCAGCTTCCTGCAGCAATGCCGGATGTCGGCTTCTGGCCTGCCGCAGATCTCGGCGGTGTTCGGCGGCTGCACGGCCGGCGGCGCCTATATTCCGGCGCTGTCCGACGAAGTGGTGATGGTGCGCGGAACCGGCCGCATCCATCTCGGCGGCCCGCCGATCGTCAAGGCGGCGATCAACGAGATCGTCGACGGCGAGACGCTGGGCGGCGCGGAAATGCACACCCTCGTCTCCGGCGTCAGCGACTATCTCGCCGAAAGCGAGTTCGAGGCGATCGCCAGGCTGCGCGACATCGTCGGCGCACTGAACTGGCCGCCGGCGCCGCGCCCGCAGGCGCGCCCGGCAAACCCGCCGCTCCACGACCCCGCAGAGATCGAGGGCATCGTCGGCACCGATCTGAAGCAGCCCTTCGACGTACGCGAGGTCATCGCCCGCATGGTCGACGGCAGCGTCTTCGACGCCTTCAAGCCGGACTATGGCGCGACGCTGGTCACCGGCTTCGCCCATATCCATGGCCAGCCGGTCGGCGTCCTCGCCAATAACGGCGTGCTGTTCTCCGAGAGCGCGCTGAAGGGCGCGCATTTCATCGAGCTCTGCGACCAGCGCCGGATTCCGCTGCTCTTCCTGCAGAACATCACCGGCTTCATGGTCGGTACCGAGGCCGAGCGCGGCGGCATCGCCAAGCATTCGGCGAAGCT
Organism: Allobosea rubneri; assembly: GCF_032464875.1. Classification (NCBI taxonomy): domain Bacteria; kingdom Pseudomonadati; phylum Pseudomonadota; class Alphaproteobacteria; order Hyphomicrobiales; family Alloboseaceae; genus Allobosea; species Allobosea rubneri. The sequence continues at coordinate 122,034 of NZ_JAWDID010000008.1, read as the reverse complement.
GGTCTACGCCGTCTCGAACGCCCGTGTGCCGCGCTACACGGTGATCATCGGCGGCTCCTATGGCGCCGGCAATTACGGCATGTGCGGCCGGGGCTTCCAGCCGCGCTTCCTCTTCGCCTGGCCCAATGCCCGGATCGCGACGATGTCGCCGGAGGTGGCGGCGACGGTGGTGACCGAGCTCAGGCGTTCCAGCCTGACGCGCGGCGCCGCCGACGAGAGCGAGATCGAACGGGTCGACCGGGCGACGCGGGCGCAGTTCGAGGAGCAGAGCACGCCCTATTACGCCACCGCCCGCCTCTGGGATGATGGCATCATCGAGCCGGCCCAGACCCGCGACGTGATCGGGCTCTGCCTCGCGCTCGCCGCGCGCGAGGTCGAGCTGCCGGGGCACCGCCCCGTCTACCGGATGTGACAGCGATGATCGGTTCCCTTCTGATCGCCAATCGCGGCGAAATCGCCGTGCGGATCATGCGCACCTGCCGGCGCCTCGGCATCCGCACGGTCGCCGTCTTCTCGGATGCCGATCGCGATGCGCTCCATGTGGCCTGCGCCGACGAGGCTGTGCGGATCGGCCCGGCTGCGGCGCGCGACAGCTATCTGCGCGCCGAGGCGATCATGGAAGCGGCCGCGCGCAGTGGCGCCGAGGCGATCCATCCCGGCTATGGCTTCCTCTCCGAGAAGCCGGATCTGCCGCTGCTCTGCCGGGAGGCCGGGCGCATCTTCGTCGGTCCATCCGCCGATTGCATCCGCGCCATGGGGCCGAAGATCGGCTCGAAGCTGATTGCTGAACAGGCCGGCGTGCCGAGCGTGCCGGGCTATGCGGGCGAGGACCAGTCGAATGCGGCGCTGGCCGAGGCTGCGGCGCGGATCGGCTATCCCGTGATGATCAAGGCCTCGGCCGGCGGCGGCGGCAAGGGCATGCGCCGGGTATTCTCGGCGGCGGAGCTCGTGCCGGCACTCGACCTCGCCCGCGCCGAGGCGCAGGCGGCGTTCGGCGATCCGGCGCTGCTGATCGAGAAGCTGGTGCTGCGCCCGCGTCATCTCGAAGTGCAGGTCGCCGGCGACAAGCACGGCAATGTCGTGCACCTGTTCGAGCGCGACTGCTCGGTCCAGCGCAACAACCAGAAGGTGCTGGAGGAGGCGCCGGCGCCCAATCTCGCCCCGGCGATCCGGGCCAAGCTGCTCGAGCGCGGCGTCGCGCTCGCCCGGACCATCGGCTACGACAATCTCGGCACCGTCGAGTTCATCCTCGAGGAGGGCTTCGACGAGCCCTGGTTCCTCGAAATGAACACGAGGCTCCAGGTCGAGCATCCGGTGACCGAGGCGATCACCGGCTACGACCTCGTCGAATGGCAGATCAGGATCGCGGCGGGCGAACGGCTGCCGGCGCTGCAGCATGAGATTCGCGAGAGCGGCCATGCGATCGAGGCCCGCATCACAGCAGAACGGGCCGATCAGAGCTTCCGTCCCGATGCCGGCCGGATCGAGGGTTATCGCGAGCCCGGCGCGATCCGGGTCGACAGCGGCGTGCGGGCCGGCTCCGAGGTGACGCTGTTCTACGATTCGCTGCTCGCCAAGGCGATCGCCACCGGAGCCGACCGGGCCGAGGCCTGCGCCCGGCTGGCGGCCGGCCTGCGTGATTTCGCCATTCTCGGCCCGGCGACGACGCTGCCCTTCCTGGCCGACGCGGTCGAGCATCCGCTGTTCGCCGAAGGACGGGCGACGACGCGCTTCATCGAGGAGGCCTTCCCCGATGGCTGGGCGGCGAAGCGCCCGAACCAGCGCTTGGCACGTGCGGTCGCGGCCCTGCTCTGGCTCGCGCGGCAGGAGGCGGCGCGACCAGGCGGCGATGCCTGGGCCGGGCTGTCCGGTTTCCGCGTGCTGGCGCCGGCCGGTGGTCTTGCCGCGAGCCATGTCGTCGCGAGCGAGGAAGGCACGACGACCCGGCTTGAGGTTCGGGCTCTGCTGGACGGAGGGCGTGCGGTCCGCGATGGGGAAGGAGAGATCGAACTCGTGCTGCGCAGCGGCGACGAGAGCTTCGAGGTTACCTGCGAGGGCAGGCTGCTGCGCGGCAGCCACGCCGTTGCGGACGGGCGCGTCAGGCTGGTGCTCGACGGCGAGAGCTTTGATATCGGTCTTCTGAGCGCGACGCGGATCGCGGCCGGCGCCAATGGCTCCTCGTCGGGATCCGGCGCCGTCAACGCCTCGATGCCGGGCGTGGTCGCGGAGGTCCGGGTCGCCGCGGGCGAGCGGGTCGAGGCCGGACAGGTCGTCGTAGTGCTCGAATCGATGAAGCTCTTCACCTCGCTGACCGCCGGGATCGCCGGCACGGTCGCCGACATCGCCTGCCAGACCGGCGAGACGGTCCCGGCCGGCAAGCGGCTGGTGATGATCGAGGCGTCGCCGGCCTAACGCGTGCGATTGTCCGTACGAACGCGTTGGAATCGGCCTTCCGGGGGCAGCTCAGTCCGGCGAGCGGCGTTCAACGTCCCGCGAAGAGAGGCTGGCGCTTCTCGATGGCGGCTTGGGTGGCCTCGCGCGCATCCTCGGTATGGAGCAGGCGGAGGCTGTAGCCTTGCTCCAGCGCGTAGCCGTCCTCGACCGACAGGAACTCGACGCGGTTGAGCGCTTCCTTGCCCATGCGCAGGGCGAGCGGCGCCTTCGAGGCGATGACGTCGGCGAGCGTGCGGGCGGCGTCGCCGAGATCGGAAAGCGGGAACACGCTGTCGACGAAGCCGGCCCGCCAGGCCTCCTGGGCGCCGATCGGCTTGCCGGTGAAGACCATGCGCCGCAGCAGGCCCTGCGGCAGGTGTCGCCCCATATGCGTGATCCCGGCACAGCTGCCGACATTGATCTCGGGCAGGCCGAAATTGGCGTTCTCGGCGGCGAGGCGGATGTCGCAGGCCGATGCGATGACGCAGCCCGCTCCCAGCGCCGGGCCGTTGACGGCGGCGATCACCGGAATAGCACAATTGCGGATGGCGCTGAAGACGCGGCGGACCACCGCGGCGTGGGCTTCGTCATCCTCTGCCTTGTGGGTCCTGAACTCGTTGAGGTCGAGCCCGGCGCAGAAGGCCTGGGCGCCGGTCGCGCCCAGTACGGCGCATTGCACGTCGGTGCGCTCGCTGGTCTGCTCGAAGATGTCGGCGATCTCGGTACAGAGCGCGAGGGACAGCGCATTCACCGGCGGCCGGTTCAGCGTGAGGTGAACGATATTGCCTCGAGTCTCGACCAGGATTGCGCTCATCAGCATGGCCTTTCGCAGTGGCGGCGGGTCAGTCGGTTTCGATTCAGAGCAGGTTCCGGGGATTGTCGGCAGGGAGCGGCGGCGGCAGCCCGCCCTTGCCGTGCCAGTCGAGCGGACGGCTGGGACAGGTCTGCAGCGGCCATGTTGGCACGCGATCGGCGCGCGGCGGAAGTGCCATGAATCGGTATGGCCGGGCGTTGTGCCTTGTCTTCCTTCCGCAGGATGCGGGCGGTTGCGAGGCGTGACCGGGCCGGAGGACCGGCCCGGCCGGATCGCTCAGTGGCCGGCCGGCGCGTCCAACAGCGCGGCGGTGTCGAGCAGGCCACCGCGGCGCGCGGCCTCGGCCGGTGTCAGCCCGGCGCCGTTGCGGACCTGCGGATCGGCGCCGGCCGCCAGCAGGAATTCGGCGAGGTCGGCGGCGCCGGCATCGTCGTCCGGCAGGCAGAACAGCGGTGGCTCGCCGGAACGGGTCGGTGCATTGGCAATCGCGGGATCGTCGGCGAGCAGCGTCTCAAGCCTTTCGCTCTCGCCGGCGCGGCAGAGCGCGCCGATGTCGCGACTATGGACGGCGAGAAGTGCCTGCGCGATCTGCGCACCCTGGTGATGGGCCCAGCCGAGCGGGGTCGCGCCATAGCGGCGTTCCACCGGGTCGATCTCGGCGCCGGCCTCGGTCAGCAGCGTGACGATTGCCGCTGCATCGGCACCGGCCGCCTCGTGCAGCGCTCGCACGCCGTCACGGCTTTCGGCATCCGGGGACACGCCGAGCCGCAGCGCCAGCGCCGCAATTTCGGGGCGGTCCTGCCGGATCGCGACCCGCAGCGGGCCGGGATCGAGGCGAAACTCGGGATACGCCTGCAGCAGCCGGCTCGCCTCGGCTTCGTCGGCACGGGCGATGGCGGCGATGAAGGCCTCGCGTTCGCTGAGTTCGACCGGTGCGGCGCCATGGCCGCGCAGCAGCGCGACGAGGTCCTCGCGCCCGTCCAGCAGCGCCTGCCTGACCAGGCTCTGCTTCGAATAGGCGTTGACCGCGTCGGCGCGGGCGCCATGGGTGAGAAGCCAGGCAGCGCGCCGGGGCTGGCGCGGCACGGCGTTGCCGAGCAGGTAGTCCAATGGCGGCGCCGGCAGTTCGCGCACCGGCTCGCGCCAGCGCCCTTGCTCACCGCGCTTGGCCGTCTCCTCCCAGAACAGCTCCAGCCAAAGCGTCTCGTCGGCGCCGAGCGAGCTGTTGTAGAGCGCCTGCCCGTCGAGCGGATCGGCGCCATGGGCGATCAGCAGCCGGGCCAGGGCCTCGGCCTGCGGATGGGCCGGCTGGCCGTTCTCGCCGCCACCGACGGCGCCGGTCAAAGCGGTGAAGTGGTTGCTGCCATCGCTCCAGAAGCCGTTGGCGGCAGCGCCATGAGCGATCAGCAGTTCGGCGATCCCCAGCGCATCGGCCGATGGCGCGTGGTCCGGAAGCCGTGTGAAGGCGAGGCGGAGCAGCGGCGTCCAGCCGTCGAACTCGCTCGGGCGGGTCGCGAGCGCAGGATCGCTGGCTAGGAAGGCGCCGACGGCGTCGAGGTCATGCGCCGCGACGGCGCTGTGGATGCTGTCGCGGGCGATCTCGGGATGGCGTTCGAGCAGGCGCAGAGCGAGAGCGCCGCGGGCAGGGCGGTCGGCCTCGTAGCCGCCCCATCCTTCAGTGCCGGGCCTGACGCCGTAGCGCAGTGCCGATTTTTCCAGAAAGAGCGCGACGATCGCGGCCCGGCCACGGGTCGCAATCTCGCGGGCGGCAAGCTCCTGCTTCAGGCTAGCCCAGCTGGGGAAGCCGTATTCCCGGGCGAGGGCATGCTGGACCTCGCGCAGCTTCGGCGGGCTGGCCGGGTTCAGGATCAGGGAACGCAAACGGGCGAGCGCGGCGGCGTCGCCGGTCTCGATTTCCTTCAGCCAGCGTTTGGCCTGTCGGCGGAGAGTTTCGAGGTTCGAGCGGGCGGAGAGTTCGCGGGTGCGCGAAGACATGGTTCTTCCTTCCGGAAAGAGCCTGATGTCCGCTTCGCAGGCCGGAAGAAAGCGATGATGGATGCGCTCTAGCCGATTGGGTGGGAGCAGGCTCCCTTGCCGCGGACAGGTGGCGCCCCAAGCGCTCTGCCGCGATGAGAAGCCCAAGGCCGGGGCGAAGTCAACCGAAGGTCGTATGCTCAGACGCCGAGCAGGGTGCGCCGCTCCGCCGCCGTCGGCGAGCCGAAGATGCGGGCCCGTCCGGGTTGGCGGAGCACACCGACGGCGCGCGTGCCGCCGGGCGCGAACAGCACATCGAAACGGTTGTCGCCGCAATCATGGCGCTTGCAGGTGTCGGCCCGTTCATAGCTGCGGCCGGCGATCCAGACCTCGCGGCTCGGCCCGCCCGGACCCGAAAGCCTGTCGGCACGGAGCCAGCGTTCACGCGGGCCGGGATTGCCGATCATCCGCGACCAGGCCCGGCGGTAGACGGGGTCCTTCAGGATGTCGGTGAGATAGCGGCCTTCGGTCGGCTCCGGCGTCGCGGCCTGCGCGCCGCCGCCGGCAAGCAGGATGGCGAGGATGAGGAGCCCGGCTGCGCGGCGCAGGAACCAGCTGGCTGGGATCATCGGCATCGACCTCGGCAATACATGTTTCGCCCCTTCGCACCGTCCGGCGCGAGGGGGCAGTTTCAATCAGCACGTCAAGAGTGTCACTTGGCCCGCTTGACGCCGACCAGCTCGTCCCATTTGCGGAAGGCGACGACCATCTTGTCGGGCTTCAGCGGCAGTTCGATCGGGTTGTTGGCGATCAGGTCGGCATATTCCGGCCGGCCGAATTCGGCGATGACCTTCTGGCTCGCCTCCGGCGCCAGCGAGAGCGGCACGTTCTTCACTGCGGGACCGGGATAGAGATAGCCTTCGTCATAGGAATAGGCCTGCATCTTCGGCGTCAGCACATGCGCCATGATGTCGAGCACCACCGCGAGCCGGTCGTTGGGCAGCCCCTTGGGCACGCACATGAAGAAGGCGTCCGAGACCCAGTGGAAGCCCTTCAGGGTCTGGATCTTCGCTTCTTTCGGGACGATGCCGAGCGCGCGGGGATTGATGTCCCAGCCGGTGGTCGAGATGATGATGTCGCGCGAGCCGTCGCCGAACTCCTTCATCGTCGCGCCGGTGCCGGCCGGATAATACTCGATGTACTGGCCGAGCTCCTGGAGATAGGCCCAGGTCTTGTCCCAGCCATTGACGGGATCCTGCGGGTCCTTGTCGCCGAGGATATAGGGCAGGCCCATCATGAAGGTGCGGCCCGGGCCGGAATTGGTCGGGCGGGCATACATGAACTTGTTCGGGTTGGCCTTGGCCCAGGCGAGCAGCTCCTCGGCGGTGGTCGGCACGTTCTTGACCCGGTCCGGCATGTATTCGAGCAGCGGGCCGGACGGGTAGTAGTTGACGACGACGCCGAAGCCGTCGCCCTGGACCTTGTGCAGGTTGAGCGCGGCCGGTTCGTAATTGGCCTCGATGTTCGGGAACTTGTCGGCGAAATCGGGCAGGATCTTCTGCCAGAGCTTCTGGTCGAGGCCGGCGGCGAGGCCGTCGCTGCCGGTCAGGATCAGGTCGAGATCGACCTTGCCGGCATCCTGCTGCGCCTTGAGCTTGCTGGCGAGCTCGGGGGCGGGCGCCTTCACGAAGGCGATGCGCGAGACCAGCTTGGGATTGGCGGTGCGGTAATCCTCGAAGGCCCGCTGCATCAGGGCGAGCGCACCGCCGACATCCATGACGCTGATCACGACCGGGCTGGTCGGCAGCGGCGGCGAGGCGGCGAAGGCCGGGCCGCCGGCGGCGACGGCCGCAAGACCGCCGAGCACGGTGCGGCGGCTGATGGCATTGAAATCGTCGGTCATCGCGTTCCCCTGTTATTGGCTCGACGTCTTGCTATGGCGTCGCGACAGCTTAGTGCCGGCGTTCGTAGCGGCGCTCGACAGTGCCGATGCGGACCCGCTCGACGAAGAGGACATCCGACCACTCAACCGCGCCTTCGGCAAGGGCGAGGCCATGCGCGTCGAGCGCGGGCCGGATTGCAGCGAGCGGATGGCGCGAGGCCATGCCTAGGGCCTCGTCGGCCGTGGCGATGCCCCAAGAGACGACATTGCGCACCGCCTGGTCGAGGCAGAGCGCCGAGCCGGCGAGCAGGCCCTCGCTTTGGCGGACCGAACCGTCGGCCGTGAGGTCGACCGCCATGCCGGCGAAGTGATAGCGACCGACGGGCGCGGCGGCGGCGACCACCGCGTCGGTGACGAGGATCGAGCGTTCGAAGCCCTTGGCCCGGATCAGCGCCTTCAACGCCTTCAGATGGACATGGATGCCGTCGGCGATGAAGCAGGCCATCAGCCGGTCCTCGGCGAGCTGGGCGAAGACGGGGTTGGCGAGCTTGTGCAGGGTCTGCGGCAGGCCGTTGCCGAGATGGGTGGAGAGGCTGAGTCCGGCGTCGGCGGCCGCAGCGACCACCTCGAAATCCGCCGCCGAATGGCCGATGGCGACGATCTTGCCGGCCTCAGCCAGCGCCTTCGTCAAGGCGAGGGCGCCTTCGCGCTCGGGGGCCAGCGTCACCATCAGGATCGGCCGGGACAGATCGCGCTCCAGCTCCGCGACGAGGTCGAGCTTCGCCGCGGTCATCGCGTCAGGCGGATGGCAGCCATGATAGCCCGGCGCCGGATTGAGGAACGGGCCTTCGAGATGGTAGCCCGGGCACATCAGCTTGCCGAGCCGGCTCTGCGAGACCGCGGCGTCGAGCGCCCGGAAGCGCTCCTGCAATTCGTGCTGATGAGCGGTGATCAGGGTCGGCAGGCAGAAGGTGACGCCGGTCGCCAGCATCGCCTCCAGCGCCCGGTCGAGATCGGCGGCGGTGATGGCGGCGTCATTGAAGTCGACACCGCCGAAGCCGTTGACCTGGAGGTCGACGAGGCCGGGCGAGACGGGCATCGCTTCCTCAGCCCTGCTTCAGCAGCGAGGCCGCTGGCGGATCGATGAACATCACCGTATTGGGATGCTCGCGCAGGACCGAGGCCGGGTATTGCGGCGAGATCTCGCCTTCGAGCGCGGCCTGAACGGCCTTGGCCTTGCGGGCGTCCGAGACCGACAGGATGATCAGTTCGCTCTTCAGGATCTGGCGCACGCTCATCGAGATGGCGCGTTCCGGCACGGCGGCAAAGCTCTCGAACCAGCCTTCTCCGAACTGCTGGTTGCGACAGGCCTCATCGAGCGTGACGACGATATAGGGCTCTTTCGTCGCGAAATCGGCCGGCGGATCGTTGAAGGCGAGATGGCAGTTCTCGCCGATGCCGGCGAAGCAGAGATCGATGCGCCGGCCGGCGATCAAGGCGTTGAGGCGCTGCGTCTCGGCCTGTGCGTCGCCCTCGCCATTGACCGGGACGAAATGGACCTTGCCGCCGAGCGGGGCGACGAAACGCTCCTGCAGATAGCGCCGGAAGCTCGCAGGATGCGATACGGGCAGGCCGACATATTCGTCGAGATGGAAGGCGGTGACCTTCGACCAGTCGATACCTTCGGCGGCGACGAGGTGCTGCAGCATCTCGAACTGGCTGGCGCCGGTCGCGACGATGATGTTCGCCTCGCCATGGCGGGCGATGGCGGCGCGGATGGTCTCGGCGCCGAGCGCCGCAGCCTGCCGGCCGAGCTCCTGCTTGTCGGCGAGAATGCGGATGTCGATCATGCGGCCTGCCCTCGAAGCTTGGCGCATCGCGCGCCACGAATTGCGGATCGAGGTCTAGCATGGCTGCCGCGGAAGGCATCGGGCAAGATGTCGGGGCAGGTCCAATCTGCGGACATGGAAGCGCGAGCCGATATCGCCTGCTCCGGCGAGGATGACGCCGTGACTAGCGCTCCGCTGGCGCGAGAATCTGCAATCGCCGTTCGAGGAAGCGGCGCTCGGCGGGTTGCTGCGTGAGCGCCAGGGCGCGCCGGTAGGAGGCTGCGGCGGCCTCGTCCTGGCCGAGCCGCCGGTGCATGTCGGCGAGCGCCGCATGGGCGAGGGGGTAGCTGTCGAGGGCGCCGTCGCGAAGAGCGGTTTCGACGGCGGCGAGCCCCGCCTTGGCTCCATCGCGTTGGCCGATCGCGGCGGCGCGGTTGAGGGCGCCGACGGGGGAGGGATCGAGCCGCAGCAGCAGGTCGTAGAGCCCGACGATGCGGTTCCAGTCCGTGCCGGCGACGCTTTCAGCTTCCGCATGGGTCGCAGCGATCGCCGCCTGCAGCAGATAAGGACCGAGGCTGCGCCGCGCGAAGCCCTGTTCGATCAGGTGCCCGGCTTCGGCGATCGCCGCGCGGTCCCAGAGCGAACGGTCCTGATCCTCGAGCAGGACAAGCTCGCCGGCCTCGTCAGTGCGCGCGGTGCGGCGCGATTCGTGCAGCAGCATCAGCGCCAGAAGGCCCAGTGCCTCGGCGTCGGGCAGCAGGGCCGCGAGCAGGCGGCCGAGCCTGATAGCCTCGGCGCAGAGGTTCTGCCGTGTCAGCTGCGGGCCGGCCGTGGCGGAATAGCCCTCGTTGAAGACGAGATAGACCACCCGCAGCACGCTTTGCAGGCGGGCCGGCAATTCGGCGCGGCCGGGCACTTCATAGGGCAGGGCCTCGTCGCGGATCCTCGCCTTGGCCCGGACGATGCGCTGGCCGATGACGGGCGGGCGGGTGAGATAGGCGCGGGCGATCTCTTCCGTCGTCAGCCCTGCGACCTCGCGCAGGGTGAGGGCGATCTGCGCGTCCGGCGGCAGGGCCGGATGGCAGCAGGTGAAGACCAGCCGCAATTCGTCGTCCTGAATCTCCTCCGGCAGGGCCGGCTCGGCAGCGGGGTCGGCCAGCGCCGTAAGCTCTGTGGTCGCTGCCGCCAGCCGCGCCTGGCGGCGCCAGCGATCGATCGTCCGGAAGCGGCCGGCCGAGACCAGCCAGGCATAGGGATTGGCCGGCACGCCCTCACGTGGCCAGCGCTCGGCGGCGGCCGCGAAGGCCTCGTGAAGCGCCTCCTCCGCCGCCTCGAAGCCGCCGAGCAGGCGGATCAGCGTCGCGAGCACGCGCCGCCGCTCGCCGCGATAGGCGGCCTCGATGGCGGCGCGTGCTGCGTTCGTGCTCACAGCTGCGGCGGTGGCGTGCTGAAGTCGACGACCGGGCGGACCTCGATGGAGCCGATGCGCGCGATCGGGTGGCCGGAGGCGACGCGAACGGCCTCGTTGAGGTCGGCCGCGTCGATCAGGACGATGCCGCCGAGCATCTCGCGGGTCTCCATGAACGGGCCGTCGGTCGCCGACATCTTGCCGTCGCGCATCTGCACGGTCATTGCGGTGTCCGGCATCTCAAGCGCCTCGCCGGCGACGAAATGGCCGGTCTCGGTCAGTTTGACGTCGTAGTTCGCGCATTCGGCGAGAACCGCATTGGCCTCGGCGCCGCCGCCGAACAGGGTCTTGGGATCGTAATAGATCAGGCAAGCGTAACGCATGTTGGAACTCCTCTTCCTGTGCATCGACGCAACTTGTCGTTCGGCGGCGGTCGATTTCGACAGGGACCCGTTTCTTTTTTAGCGGGGTCGGTGGCCGGGTCACCTGCGGGTTTCGAAAAGGACGCGCCGGAGCCGCAATCGCACAGGCACGGCACAAAGATCGGATGTTAAACATCGGATGAATGGTTGCGGGCGGGCCGGCGCCGTGCGAAAGAGCTGGCACGAAGCCAACAAGGCGAAGTCAGGGAGGCGGAATGCGGCGCGGCGCCAAGCCCGGCAAGATCGGTGCGATTGTCGCCCATCTCGGCGCGGCGATCGTGCGCGGCGAGGTCGCTCCAGGCGAGGCGCTGCCGCCCGAACACGAGCTCGAGGCGCGCTACCAGGCCGGCCGCGGCGTCGTCCGCGAGGCCGTGAAGATGTTGGCCGCTAAGGGCCTCGTCAGCGTCCGGCCGCGCCACGGCACCCATGTCCGTCCGGCCCATGACTGGTCGATGCTCGACCGCGACGTGCTCACCTGGCTGCGCGGCGGCGACGGGCTCGGCCGGGAAATCCTGCTGGCGCTCGACGAGACCCGCGCCATCATCGAGCCGGCTGCGGCGGCCCTCGCCGCCGAGCGTGCGACGGCGGAGGATTGTGCGCGGATCGAGGCGGCTCTCGCCGCGATGGAGCGCGGGCAGGACGATCCGGCGGCCGCGATCGCCGCCGACAAGGCCTTCCATCTCGCGATCATCGACGCGACCCACAACCCGATCCTGCGCAGCTTCCGCGGCGTGATCGACACCATCCTGAGCGCGCTCTTCGACATCACGGTCGGAGTATTCGCCGGCAACCTCGCGAACCATGCCGCCGTGGCGCAGGCGATCTCCGCCCGCGAACCCGAGCGGGCGCGCCGGGCGATGGAGCATCTGCTCGGCTACACCCAGCAGCACCTTCTCTCCGGCAGCCTGAAGCCGGCGCGAACCGACAACGACAAACCCTAGGGAGAACGAAATGAAACTGAAGAGCCTGATGATGGCGGCCGCCTTCGCGGCCACGAGCTTCTCGGCGAGCGCGGCCTGGCCCGAGCGCCCGATCACGCTGGTCGTGCCCTGGGCCGCGGGCGGCGGCACCGACGCGGTCGCGCGCATGGTCGCCGCCGGTCTCGAGAAGGAGCTGGGCAAGCCCGTCAACGTCGTCAACCGCACCGGCGGCGGCGGCGTCGTCGGCCACACCGAAATGGTCAACGCCAAGCCGGACGGCTACACGATCGGCCTCGCCACGGCCGAGGTCACGACCTTCTACTGGTCGAACACCGCGCCCTTCACCTATGAGAAGCTGACGCCGATCGCGCTGGTGAACTTCGATTCCGCCGCCTTCAACGTCGCGGCGAACTCGCCCTGGGCCGATCTGCGCGCTGCGCTCGACGACATCAAGAAGCAGCCGGCCGGCAAGTACAAGCTCTCCGGCATGGCGGCGGGCGCCGCCTATCACCTCGCCTTCGCCGGCCTGCTCCAGCTCGAGGGCATCGACCCCAAGGCGGTCGTGGTGGTGCCGAGCCAGGGCGCGGCCCCGGGCTTCCAGGAGCTGGCCTCGGGCGGCGTGCAGATCGTTCCGTCCTCGCTGCCGGAAGGCAAGCCGATGTTCGATGCCGGGCGGGTCAAGTCGCTCGCGGTGATGTCGAAGGAGAAGATCGGCGCCTTCCCGGCGGTCCCGACCGTCAAGGACGCGATCGGCAAGGACTATGAGGGCGGCACCTGGCGCGGCCTCGCGGCTCCCGCCGGCCTGCCGGCGGACGTCACCGCCAAGCTGGTCGAGGCGGCCGCCAAGGTCGCGAATTCCGAGGAGTACAAGAAGTTCCTCGCCGAGCGCGGCTTCGGCCATGCCTTCGCCAAGGGGCCGGCCTTCGGCGAATTCCTCGCCACCCAGCACAAGAACAACGGCGAGATCATGGGCGCGCTCGGCCTGCGCCTGCGTCAGTAGCAGCGGGCTCTCCGCCCTCAACCTTCCGCGGAGCGCCTGCCCATGGCGCTCCGCCCGTTTCCCGGGTCAAGCCGCGCATGAAAGTCAACGAACTCGTCGCCGGGCTGTTCTTCCTGGTCGTCGCCGGCCTCTATGCCGCCGGGGCCTGGAGCCTGCCCAATCCGTCGCAGCAGCCGCTCGGCCCCTCTGCCTTCCCGCTGATCCTCGCCGGGCTGCTCGCGCTCTGCGCGGCGCTGCTCGTCTGGCAGGGCGCGCGCGCATCCGAGCGCGGCCCGGCGCTGGCGCTCGCCGACTGGACGCGCAGCCCGGCTGCGCTCGCCCGGCTCCTGCTCGTGCCGGGCGCGGTGCTCTTTTATGTGCTGGCTTCGGAGGCGCTCGGCTTCCTGATCACCGCGGCGGTGATCCTGGCCACGCTGTTCCTGGCCGGCGGCGTCCGGCCGCGGCTGGCGCTGCCGCTGGCGCTCGCCGCTGCGCTGGTGATGCACTCGATCTTTTATCTCGGCCTCGGGGTGCAACTGCCCTGGGGACCGCTCGAACCCGTGCGCTGGTGAGATCATGCTCGACGCCTATGTAACCGCGCTGGGGATGGTGCTCGATCCCTATGTGCTCGCCGTCATCGTCGCCTCGGCCATTTACGGCCTCGTCGTCGGCTGCATTCCCGGGCTCTCGGCAACGATGGCGACGGCGCTCCTGGTGCCGCTGACCTTCTTCATGCCGCCGGTGCCGGCGATCGCCGCCATCGTCACCACCTCGACGATGGCGATCTTCTCCGGCGACATTCCCGGCTGCCTGCTGCGCATTCCGGGCACGCCCGCCTCGGCCGCTTATGTCGAGGATTCCTACAGGATGACCCAGCGCGGCGAGCCGGAGCTCGCGCTCGGCATCGGGCTCTGGTTCTCGGTGCTCGGCGGGCTCTTCGGCACCGCGGTGATGATGGCCGCCTCGCCGGCGATCGCCGATTTCGCGCTCGGTTTCGGCTCCGTCGAGTTCTTCTGGATCGTGATGCTCGGGCTCGGCGGCGCGGTCTTCATCGGCTCCTCGACGCCGCTCAAGGCCTGCATCGCGCTGCTGCTCGGACTGATGATCGCCATGGTCGGGATGAACAATCCGGCGGGCCAGCCGCGCTTCACCTTCGACTCGACCGAGATGCTCGGCGGCGTCTCGCTGATCCCGATGATGGTCGGCATGTTCGCCTGCTCGGAGGTGATGCGGCACATGATTTCCGGAGGCAACGCGCCGCAAATCAAGATCAAGAAGATCGGTCCGATCTTCGCCAATATGTGGCGCCTCACCAAGCAGTACCCGGTGCAGCTCCTGCGCGGCAGCGCACTCGGCACGGTGGTCGGCATCCAGCCGGGCAGCGGCGCCGACATGGCGGCCTGGATGTCCTATGCGATGAGCAAGCGCTTCTCGAAGGAGCCGGAGAAGTTCGGCACCGGCCATCCGGAAGGGCTGATTGAGGCAGGCGCCTCGAACAATTCCTCGCTCGCCGGCGCCTGGATTCCGGCCCTGGTCTTCGGCATCCCCGGCGACTCGATCACCGCCATCGCGATCGGCGTGCTGATGATGAAGAATATGGCGCCGGGACCGACGATCTTCGTCAGCAACCCGCAGAACGTCTATGCGCTCTTCCTCGTCTTCGTCATCGCCAACCTGCTGATGCTGCCGCTCGGCTGGGCAATCATCAAGGTCGCCTCCAAGGTGCTGACGGTGCCGCGCAAGGTGCTGATGCCGATCATCCTGCTCTTCGCCATCGTCGGCTCCTATGCGATCAACAACTCGCTGTTCGATGTCGGCCTCATGCTGGCCTTCGGCGTGCTCGCCTTCGTGCTGGAGGAGAACGGCTTTCCGGTCGCGCCGGTGATCCTCGGCGTGGTGCTCGGACCGCTGCTGGAGGAGTACTTCATCAACTCGATGATCAAGTCCGACGGCAGCCTGCTCGGCCTCGTCGACCGGCCGATCGCCGCCGTGCTGGCCGCGATCACCATCGGCATCATCGGCTGGACGATCATCAGCTCGATACGCGGAGGACCGCGCCGCGAGGTCACGGCGCAGGACCTGTAGGTGGGGCGGTCAGCCGTTTTCGGGTCGGAGAACTGCCGGCCCGAGGGACCTGAATCGATCTTGCCTTTGGTAAATTGAGTGAGCCCGGCGGCACCGCCCGCTTACGATATCGCGAGCTAGGCCCGGAAATCGGTTCGTGATCTCCGGGCCTTAACTTGTCATGCACCATAGCCGGGCTCATCCTCGTCGGCGCCTGCCTTGATTCTGAGTGAGCCTTTCTGGCTCGGGATGCCGCTTCCCCTGACGACCCAGAAGGGTATCGGAACTTCGACTGTCAACGACGGTCGTGAGGGAGCAGCAGTATCCCTGGTCGGAAGGTCCGGAAATGGAGCGACCGATGCTTCGCTGGCCTTTGTACGCAGTCTCGGCTCTCTCAGTGTCGTTGTGTTTGAGCGGTCCTGCACGCTCGCAGGTCTGTCCTTCCCCGGTCGTCGTCAATGGCGCGCAATGCACGGTCACGCCGGGAACGGTGGTGACCGTCACGCCCGCGAATGCGATCGGCCTCAGCGCAACCGGAGCGGGCGGCCTGATCACCGGCAACGGCATCACCGCGAATCTCGCCGCCGCGACGACGACCGGAGCGCGCGCCCAGAACACAGCCTCGATTCTGTTCAACGGCAGCACGCTCGCTACCACCGCGATCACGACCGCGACGGCGGCCGGACAGATCGGCCTGCAAGCGACAGGAGGGGGCAGCTCCGTCAGCGCCACCGGCTCGGGCGTCACGCTCGGCCCCGCGAACGGAACGACCGTCGCCAATAATCTGATCGGGGTGAGCGCCGTTTCAGGGGGCACGGTCACCCTCGTGAACACCAATGTCACGACGCTGGGCGGAGCCGGCGGGCTGAACAATCACGCGCTCGTTTCGGATGGTGGCGGCAGTCTCGTCGACGTCACGGGTGGGACGATCGCGACGCGTTCCCGAGCCTCCTTCGGCGCCTTAGCCCAGAATGGCGGCAGCATCCTTCTCAACGGGACCTCGATCTCGACGACCGGTGTCGGCACGGCGGTCATCGCCGGAGGTCACGCCCTGTTCGCGACCGGAGCGGGCAGCCAGATCACCGGCTTGAACCTCACGCTCGGCACGACGGGTAACTTCTCGAGCCCGGTTCGCATCGAGAATGGCGGCGCGATCTCCCTGACCGGCGCGACGATCACCGCGAGCGGCACCTCCGCCGCCGATACCGATCCTGCTGCGGGCGCGCGCGTGCTCAGCGGCGGACAGCTCAGCCTCACGGGCAGCACGATCACGACGACCGGGCAGCGGGGCACCGGCATCTCGGTCCAGGGCGCCGGATCCATAGCGACAGTCACGGATACCGGCGTTTCTGCGGCGGGCAATCGCGCCAATGCGCTGTTCGTCGCCGACGGAGGCCAGGCGAATGTCAGCGGCGGCACGCTGTCGTCGGCCGGGCCAACCTCGGTCCTGGTCCAGGACGCCGGCTCCGCGGTCACTCTGACGAATGCGGCGATACAGGGCGTCAGCGGCCCGACGCTGATCGGCTATGGCCTGCGCGTGAATTCCGGCGCGACCGCGACCATGACGGGCGGTTCCTCGACCACGGATGGCCGCGACAGTCCCGGCATCGCGGCCTCCGGTGGCGGCAGCGTCACGGCGACCAATGTCAGGGTGACGACCTCCGGCAACGACAACGCGATGGGCGTGATCGCCGACCTCGATGGCACGATCAACCTCGCCGACAGCGTGGTCACCACGACCGGGGGCGAAGTCCGCTCGGGAGCCCGTCCGCACGCGCTCGTGGCGCGCAACCCAAACGGCGTCCTCACGGCGACCGGGACGACCGCGACGACCTTCGGCCTGCTTGCGATGGGTGTCGTCGCCGACGATGGCGGCGTTCTGACCTTCTCCCAGGGCCGGGTCACGACCTCCGGTACCAGCGGTATCGGCCTCTTCTCCGTGACCGAGCAGACGGGAGCGCAATTCGCCGCGAATCTGACGGCCAGCGATCTTTCGATCACGACCAGCGGCAGTCTCGCGCACGCCGTCGCGGCTCAGTCGCGCAATGACATCTCCGCGCCGCTGGCGCTCGCGACGGTCAACAGGGCCATCATCCTCACCACCGGACCAAACGCGGTGGGATTGCGCGCCGTGCTCGGCGACTACGGCACCCGGCCGGTTACCGGACGCGGCGAGGCGCAGGTGGTCGCCAACGATTCCCAGGTCCGGACGCAAGGGGATGGCGGGCATGGCGCGCTGTCGCGCGACAATCCGACCTCGGTGACCATGAACCGGACGGATGTCGTCGCCTCCGGCCTGGCGGCGCATGGCTCGGTCGCCGAAGCGGGCGGTCTGATCGTCGGCAATACTGCGAGCGTGACCGCGACCGGTGCGTCGTCGGCGGCGCTCTTCGTCATCGGGGCGCCCGATGCGGTGTCGAACGCCCGTTTCACCGATAGCAGGCTCGCCAATCTCAGCGGTCCGACGATCGGCGTCGCGGGCAACGGCAATGTCTCGCTGACGAATTCGACGGCAGGTGGAAGCGGGGAGTGGCTGCGTGTCGGTCAGAGCGTGGATTTCCCGCCATTGATCCAGTCGCCGCCGCTGACCGGCGTGCAGGATCTGCCCGATGCCGATCTTCCTCCGCCGGCGGCGCTTCCGCCCCTCGGAGCCCCGCTCGGCCTGCCGGTGGTTCCCGGCCTCGCCAATGTGACGCTGATCAACTCGACCGTGGTCGGCTCGGCCTTCACCGCGCCCGGCAGCGTCTCGAATGTGACGCTGGTCGACAGCACCTGGATCATGACCGGCAATTCGAACCTCACCAATCTCGTCAACGATCCCAGCCTGATCCAATACACTGCGCCGACGGGCGATCCGACGCTGCTCGCCAGCTACAAGACCCTGACGGTCGTGACCTATCTCGGCATTGACGGACGCATCGGCCTGAACACCTTCCTCGGCGCCGACGCATCGCCGTCAGACCGCCTGATCATCGATGGCGGCTTGGCATCCGGGCGTTCGCCGCTGCTGATCGCCAATACGACGGGGCCTGGCGACCTCACCACAGGCAACGGGATCCTGGTGGTGGACGCGGTCAATGGCGGCGCCACGGTGCCCGGTACCTTCACGCTGGGCCGGCCAGTGGTCGCCGGCCCCTATGAGTACTTCCTCTTCCGCGGCAGCGTGGACACATCGGGGCCGCAGAACTGGTATCTGCGCTCACATATTGCTCCGACACCCGAGCCGCCGGTGCCGCCAACCCCGCCACAACCGGGGCCGGCGCCGGCACCGACGCCGACACCGGTAGTGATCCCGAGCTACCGCCAGGAGGCCTCGCTCTATGCGGCGCTGCCGGCGATGCAGCTGATCTATGGCCGCACCTTGCTCGACAGCCTGCATGAGCGGGTCGGCGAGCTCCGGCCGTTGGAGGCCGCGCCGGTGACCGAGGAACGCACGATCTGGTGCAAGAACCCCGAGAAGAACTTTCGCTGCACCACGGTCGTGCAGCTGCCGGCGAGCGCGATCGCGCCCGGCCGGTCCTTCGTCTCCTCGGGCTGGGCCCGGATCATCGGCTGGCACGGCGAGCATCAGAGCGGGCCTTACGGCATCCTGCGCAACGGCCCGAGCTTCGACTACGATCTCTATGCCTTCCAGGCCGGGCTCGATCTCTACCGCAGCTACAATGCCGACGGCTCGCGCGACCATGCCGGCATCTATGGCGCGGTCGGTCGGATCGAGGGCGATGTCAGGCATTTCAACGGCATCAGGGCCGGGCGCAACACGATCGATGCCACCTCGCTCGGCGCCTACTGGACGCATTTCGGCGCCTCGGGCTGGTATCTCGACGGCGTCGTGCAAGGCACCTGGTACGATGCCAAGGCCGATTCAAGGCGCGGCTTCGAGCTCAACCGCGATGCCTTCGGCTTCGCGGCCTCGCTGGAAGGCGGCTATCCGATTGCGCTCGGCCAGGGCTGGATCATCGAGCCGCAGGCGCAGATCGTCTACCAGACGATCTCGAGCGGCAGCGCGTCAGACGCCGTCGCTCAGGTCCGCTTCTCCGACGCCGACTCGTTCGCCGGCCGGATCGGCGCCCGGCTCGCCAGGAGCTGGACGCTCGAGGATGCTGCAACGGGCGGGCGGCCACGGATGCTGACCGCCTGGCTGAAGGCGAGCCTTTGGAACGAGTTCCTGGGCAACCCCAAGACCTCCTTCTCCTCGGCGACGGGCTTCATCCCCTTCCGCTCCGATCTCGGCGGCAGCTGGGCCGAGCTCAAGGCCGGCGTCGATGCCCAGGTCGCCCGCAACGTCGCCCTCTACGCCTCGGCCGGATACTCCGTCGGCCTCAACGGACGCGCCCACGCCTATGACGGAAGGCTCGGCGTCAAGGTCTCCTGGTGAAGGAGCTTCGATGCCTGGAACGGGACGACCACGGTGTTCGGCGCCGGGGTCTCCCGAGGACGACGAAGACCTCACCTCGCTCGCAGGCCGAGCTGTGCGGGCATGTGCTCTTGGCTGCGGTCGTTCTCCAGACGGGACTTGAGAGGTGCCGGCCGACGCGCTAGAGCACTGGCATCGGCAGAAGGATGTCAATGCGCAGAGGCCTCATCTGAACCGCATCTAGCGGTGTCATCAGCCCCCTGAGGGCTTCTCTGCTTGCATTCCCATCTGCGGAAACATCATGAAAAACGTGGAAACGACGATCCGCGCCTATGAGGCGTCGACGGATCTCGAAACGCTGTCGGCCATCTGGTTCGAGGCTTCGCTCCTGGCCCATCCCTTCATCGGGGAGGAACGCCTGCGCGAGCAGCGCGTCCTGATCGAGACGAAATATCTCCCAGAGGCGGAGACCTGGGTGGCCTGTCGCGGCGGAGAGCCGGTCGGCTTCGTCAGCCTGCTCGACCACTTCATCGGCGGGCTCTTCGTCGCCTCGGGCCAGCAGGGCAACGGCATCGGCCGGACCCTGGTCGCCCATGCGCTGAAGCTGAAGGGCGAGCTCGTGCTCGAGGTCTACACCGGCAACAGGCAGGCCTACGCCTTCTACGAGGCGCTCGGCTTCAAGGAGCAGTCGCGGCGGGCCCAGGACGATGAGGGCCTGCCGTTCGAGAACGCGCAGATGCGCCTGAAGGCCTGATGGTCCGGCAGGGCAGCGCACGCGTGGCCCTGCCTGTCCCGGCGAATGCGGTTTCGGCCGC
Source organism: Allobosea rubneri (assembly GCF_032464875.1). NCBI lineage: Bacteria > Pseudomonadati > Pseudomonadota > Alphaproteobacteria > Hyphomicrobiales > Alloboseaceae > Allobosea > Allobosea rubneri. Next base: position 102,137 of record NZ_JAWDID010000008.1, on the reverse strand, counting down.
AATCGCTTCCGGCGCCAGGCTCAGCGCTCGGTGATCTTGAACTCGATGCGGCGGTTGCGGCGCCAGGCTTCGTCATTGTTGGCGACGTCGAGCGGCTGGAACTCGCCGAAGCCGGTGGCGGCGATGCGGTCGGCCGGGATGCCCTTGGTGATCAGGTATTCGACCACGGCGACGGCACGCGCGGTCGAGAGATTCCAGTTCGAGGGGAACTGGGCCGAGCGGATCGGCCGGTTGTCGGTATGGCCGTCGACACGCAGAATCCAGGGCAGGTCCGGCGGCATCTCGCGGCCGAGGTCGGCAATGATCGCACCGAGCTTGTCGAGCTCGACGCGGCCTTCCGGCTTCAGTACCGCCTGTCCGGCGTCGAAGAAGACCTCCGACTGGAAGACGAAGCGGTCGCCGACCACGCGGATGTCGGGCCGCGTGCCGAGCACCTGGCGCAGGCGGCCGAAGAAGTCCGAGCGGTAGCGCGCCAGCTCCTGGACGCGCTGGGCCAGCGCGACATTGAGGCGCGAGCCGAGCTCGGCGATGCGCGTCTGCGCTTCCTTGTCCTTGGCCTCGGCGGCGCCGATCGCCTCCTCGAGCGCGGCGAGCTGGCGGCGCATGGCGAGGATCTGCTGGTTGACCAGCTCGACGGTGGCCTGGGCCCGCGCCGAGAGCTGCTTCTCGGCCTCCAGCGCCTTCTGGCTCTCGGCGAGCTGGGCCGGCGCGCTGCCATTGACGCTGTCGAGCATGCCCTGGATGCGGCTGCGCTCGGCCTGCTCGGTGGTGAGCGTTGATTGCAGCAGGGCGAGCGAATCCTTGGCGTCCTTGCCGGCGGCGCGTTCCAGCGCCAGGAGATCGGTGAGTTCGGAGAGTTGGCGATTCAGCCGGTCGAGCACCGTGTCCTTGCCCGAGATCTCCTGCGACAGGAAGAATTGCCCGAGCACGAAGACCGACAGCAGGAAGACGATGCCGATCAGCATCGTCGAGAGCGCGTCGACGAAGCCTGGCCAGAAATTGACGTCCTCGCGGCGATGGGAGCGGGACAGGGCCATGTGCGGCGCTCCTTTCGTTCAGATCGCGTCGATGACGAAGCTCTGTGGCGCGCTCATGGCTCCGCCACCGTATCGGCTGCGAGGCGCTCGATCAGGCGCTTCAGGTCCTTCTCGCGCGCGGCCTGGGCTTCGACCCAGTCGCGAATCAGCTGCTGCTCGGAGCGCATGTGCTGGACGAGGCCCTGGATGCCCTCGGCGAGGTTGGCCATGGCCTGCGCCGCGGCGCGGCTGTTGGCGCCTTCCTGGATCGCGGCATGGAGCTTGTCGAAGCGCTCGCCAAGTCCGTCGAAGCTGGCGGCCTGGCTCGCCGCGGTGCTGGCGCCAAGATAGCCCTCGACCTCGTTGCGGAAACGGCGCTGCGCCTGGGCGACCTGGAGTTCGAGGAAGCCGAGCACCAGCGAGCCGGCGATGCCGAAGAGCGAGGAAGAGAACGACAGGCCCATGCCGGCGAGCGGCGCGGCGAGGCCGGCCTTGAGCTCGTCGAAGAGGACACCGGCCTCGGCGCCGGTACGCAGGGTCTTGATGACGTTGCCGACCGAGGAGACCGTGTCGAGCAGGCCCCAGAAGGTGCCGAGCAGGCCGAGGAAGACGAGCAGGCCGGCGAGATAGCGCAGGACCTCGCGGCCATCGTCGAGCCTGACCGCGATCGATTCGAGCAGGCTCGCGGCCTGGTCGGAGGCGAGGCTGCGACGCTGCAATGCGGGCAGGACCGCCGCGAGCGGGCTGATCACCTGCGAGCGGCGAATTGCGGCATCGGCCGGACTCGCGGCCAGCCGCGTCGCGGCGCGAGCCTCGCTGTCGACGCGCCAGAGCTCGCGCAGCGCGATCAGGACGCCGACCGCGAGCGCGCCGACGATCAGGCCGTTCAGGCCCGGATTGGTCATGAAGGCGGAGCGCAGGCCAGCCTGGAGGATGAAGATCAGGAAGCCGATCAGCGCCAGGAAGACCAAGGCGCGGATGAAATAGCGCAGGGGCCGCGAGAAGCGGAGCGTTTCGGAATGCAGCGCGGACATCGGGGCCGCAGCCGCATTCTCCCGCGCCACGGCCTCATGGGCCGCTTCGTCACTGGCCATGCGTGGTCTTCCGTTCCGGTTTCTCCGCCCTTGGCAATGTCGCCTCCCGCCACGCCGGGATCAAGCGCGAATGCGGCTTACCCCGCCTCAGGCCACGGTTTTCAGCGCGGCGCGCAGGGCCGGCTCGCCGGCCTCGTTGCCGCAGATCACGTCATGGGCCGAGGTCGGCTGCTTGCCGTCGAGCGTGCCGAAGGTGCCGCCGGCCTCGCGGACCATCACCGCCGCGGCCCCGAAATCCCAGGTGTTGAGACCGCGCTCCCAATAGGCGTCCATGCGTCCGGCGGCGACATAGGCGATGTCGAGCGCGGCCGAGCCCATGCGGCGGACATTGGCGAAGCGGCTCATCACCGCGCCGAGCTCTCTCAGGAAGAGCGGATGGCCACCCTTGCCGATATGCGGCACGCCCATGCCGATCAGCATGTCAGCCGACTCACGGCGGCCGGAGACGCGCATGCGGCGGTTGTTGACATAGGCGCCCTTGCCCTTCTCGGCGATGAAGAGCTCGTCCTTGGCGGCGTCGTAGACGACGCCGGCGATGAACTGGTTGTCGCGCTCCAGGGCGACGGAGATGTTCCAGTGCGGGATGCCGCGCAGGAAGTTGTGGGTGCCGTCGAGCGGGTCGATATGCCAGCGATTGCTCTCGTCGGTGCCGACGACGACGCCGCTCTCCTCCATGACGAAGCCGTAGCCGGGCCGGGCCTTCTCCAAGGCCGCGCGCAGGATCTCCTCGGCCTTGTGGTCGGCCTTGGAGACAAAGTCGCCCGGGCCCTTGGCCAGGACCTGCAGGTTCTCGACCTCGCCGAAGTCGCGCTTCAGCGAGCGCGACGCCTTCATCACGGCATCGGTCATCACGGTCATCAGCGGGGAACGGATCATCTTCAAAACCTCAGGGCGCGCAGGGCGCGGCAGAACGGGAGTGGGCTATCAAAGAGCGGAGGCAGGCGGCGCCGACGGTGCAGCGCGAATTTCGCCGTCACTTGCTCGGTTGGCTCGGCGTCGTCAAGGCCGTGGCCTCGATCCGGTCGGCCGCGAGGCGGGCGGCGCGGGCGAGCTGCTCCGGCGAAAGCCTTTCGAGAAGCTCGTCCAGGGTCGCATCCGAAAGGCCCTGAGCGCGTGCCGCAAGATGCCAAGCCGCGGCCTCGGAGAGGTCCGGCGGCACCGTACGACCGAACTGGTAGAGCTTGGCCAGCCGGTTCTGGGCGATGGCGTTGCCTCTGTTGGCGGCGCGGATGAACAGGCGTGAAGCGGCGCGCTCGTCCCTGGCGACGCCGTCGCCGTTGAACAGCATGATCGCGTATTCGACCTGACCGGCAAGATTACCGCTGGCGGCGGCCTTGCCCATCCATTGCGCTGCCTTCTGCGCGTCGGCGGGGCCGCCGCGGCCGAGCTTGCTGAGCACCGCGAGGGCATGCATCGCGTCGCCGAGGCCGGCATCGGCGGCGAGTTCGAGGCTGGCGATGGCGCGCTTGTCGTCCTCGGGCTTGCCGGTGGCGAGCAAGGCGAGGGCGAGATTGTAGTTCGCGGCGGGGTGGCCGGCGGCGGCGGCCTTCTCGAGCAGGACGCCGGCCTTGGCCGGATCGCGCGTCACGCCCTGACCCTCCAGGGTCGCCATGGCGAGCCCGAAGACGGCATTGACGTCGCCTTTCTCGGCGGCGAGCCGGTACCAGTCGGCGGCAGCGGCCGCGTCGTCGCGGACGCCGAGGCCCTGGCGGTAGATCTCGCCGAGCAGGGTCATCGCCGCGGCGTCGTTCGGGTTGGCCTCCAGCCGCTTCATTGCTTCCGTCTGGGCGCGGCGATAGTGGCCGGCCTGATAGGCGCCATAGGCGAGGTCGGGCTCCGCCGCGCCGGCCGGCAGGGCGAGAGCCAGTCCCAGCAGAGCGAGGCGCAGCCTCATCGGGTTCCCTTGCGTGCGGCAAACTCGGTGATGGCCGCATCGGCTGCGCCGACCGCGGCGCGGATGTCGACGTCATCGCCGAAGAGCCATTCGCCGAGCGCGAGGAATTCCGCGCCGGTTTCGACCAGCGCCGGCACGGAGGCGGCATCGGGCGCATAGGCGATGCAGGGCGTCTCGAAGATCTCGGCCCACCAGGAGGCGCGCTCGACCACCGCCGGCAGCGGCGGGAGCGAGCCGTCCGGGCGTGGCTCGCCGAACATCACATAGTCGACCCCGGCCTCGCCGGCATCCATGGCGTCATGGCGCGAGCGCAGGCCGCCGACGCCGATGATCCGCTCCTGGCGCAGGCTGGAGCGCGCTTCGGCGATCGCCTCGATGCCCTCGGTGATATGGACGCCATCGGCGCCACCGCGGCTGGCGACCTGGGCCGAGGCCTCGACGACGAGCGCGACGTTCTGGGCCTGCACCGACGGAGCGAGCGCCTTGACACGCTCGGTCAGGCTGCGCTCGTCGCCGGGCGCGAGCCGCAGCAGCACGGCTGCGACATCGCCGCCGGCGAAGGCCTGCATCAGGCGAAAGGAGATCGCGCCGGGGTCGAGGACCGGGGGCGTGACCAGCATCAGGCGGGTGCGGGGCGGTTGTGTGCTCATGATCGGCTGCGCAAACGGCCCGCGACGTGGTCCAATGTCAAGACCGCGAGGCCGGCAACGAGGCTCCAGAAGGCCGAGCCGACGCCGAAAAGCGACAGGCTCGAGGCGGCGACGGCGAAGGTGACGACCGCGGCGAAGCGCTCTTTGTCGCTGCCCATCGCCTGGCCGAGCGCGCCGGTGAGCGAGCCGACGAGGCCGAGCCCGGCGACGGCGATGATCAGCGCCTTCGGCATGGCGAGGATCAGCGCCAGCAGGAGGCCTGCGGTGGCAGCTATGGCGAGCCAGAAGAATGCATACCAGATCCCGGCCTTCCAGCGCTCCTTCGGGTCGGGATGGGTGTCGGCGCCGGTGCAGATCGAGGCGCTGATCGCCGCCATGTTGACCATATGCGCGCCGGTCGGCGCGGTCAGGAACGACATCAGCCCGGTGACGAACAGGCAGGAGGCGGTCGGCGGATGATAGCCGGAGGCGCGCAGCACCGCGAAGCCCGGCAGGTTCTGCGCGGCCATGGTGACGAGATAGAGCGGGATGCCGATGCCGAGGATCGCCGTCAGGTCGAGATGCGGGACGATCAGCTCGATATGGGTGAGCGCGACAGGCCCCGCCGGCAAGGTCGCGGTGCCGGTGGCGAAGGCGAGTGCGAGACCGGCGCCCAGCGCCGCGATGACGCCGAGGAACGGGTTCCACAGCCGCGCCAGCAGGAAGACGACGAGCAGGGGCAGCACCAGCGCCGGCTGCAGGCGCATCTCGTCGAAGACGGCGACGACGAAGCGGAAGATCACGCCGGCCAGCATCGCCGCAGCGATGCTCATCGGGATGCGCTCGACCAGCGCGCCGAGCGGGCGGAAGGCGGCGGTCGCCATCATCAGCGCGGCGGCGGCCAGGAAGGCGCCGACGGCCGAGGCCATGTCGACGCCGCTCGCCGCCGCGATCAGGGCGGCGCCCGGTGTCGACCAGGCGCAGATGATCGGCATGCGGTGCCGCCAGGACAGGATCAGGCTGGCGAGCCCCTTGGCGATGGCAAGGCCGGCGAGCCAGGAGACGGTCTGGCCGGGCGTCGCGCCCAGTGCCTGCGCCGCCGCCAGCACCACCGCGACCGAGGCCGCATAGCCGACGAAGACCGCGACGAGGGCCGAGAAGAGCTGCGACATCGGCGGGCCCTTACGAATCCCAGGCTGTCGGCCAGGCCTGATCGAGCTCGGGACCGAGCCGGACCGCGGAGACGGATTTGGCGAGGCCGCTGACGTCGTCGGTCTCGACGGCGATGCCGGAGAGCGTGCCCTGGCCGAGCGCGGCCTCCAGCCTGGAGCCCGGCGTCTTCTGCAGGAAGCGGCGGATGGATTCGTCCTTCTGCATGCCGAGGATCGAATCATAGTCGCCGCACATGCCGGCATCGGACTGGTAGGCCGTGCCGCCCGGCAGGATGCGGGTGTCGGCGGTCGGGACATGGGTGTGGGTGCCGACGACGAGGCTGGCGCGGCCGTCGAGGAAATAGCCCATCGCCAGCTTCTCGCTGGTCGCCTCGGCGTGGAAATCGACCACGACCGCATCGGCGACGTCGCGCAGCGGGCAGGCGGACAGCTCGCGCTCGACCGCGGCGAAGGGATCGTCGAGCGGGTCCATGAACAGGCGGCCCATGACGTTGACGACGAGCACGCGGGCGCCGTTCCTGGCCTCGACCACGGCGGCGCCGCGGCCGGGCGTGCCCGGCGGGTAATTGGCCGGGCGGATCAGCCGGGGCTGGCGCTCGATGAAGACCAGCGCCTCGCGCTGGTCCCAGGAATGGTTGCCGAGGGTGATGACATCGGCCCCCGCGGCGAGAATCTCGTCGCAGATCGCCTCGGTGATGCCGAAGCCGCCGGCGGCGTTCTCGCCGTTGATGACGACGCAGTCGAGATTCCAGCGCTGGCGCAGGCCGGGGAGGCGATCCAGCACGGCCTGGCGGCCGGCGCGCCCGACGATGTCGCCGAGGAAGAGTAGACGCATTGTCGGGGTCTCTGTGGCAGCAGCGGTCGCTTTCAGTGCCGTGATTGCGTCGGCAAATCAACCGTGCAGCGGGTCAGGCGCAGCGTATGGTTTCCTTCTCCGTGACGATCCAGTCGAGGCTGCGGTCATGCGGTTCGTCGGGAACCGCCAGGATTTCCTGGGCGGCGTAGCCGATGCCGACCGTGGCGAGCGGGCGCAATTCCGCTATGGCGCGGTCGTAATAGCCCTTGCCGTAGCCGATGCGGAAACCGCGCCGGTCGAAAGCGGCGAGCGGCACGATCAGCACCGCCGGCCGGACCTCGGCTTCCGAGGACTGAGGCACCAGCGTGCCGAAACCGCCGGGAACGATCGGCTCCCAGGGCGCCCAGCGCCGAAAATGCATGCGCCCGTCGACGATCGCCGGCAGGCAGAGCGGCAGGCCGCGTTCATGCAGCGCTTCGAGGATCGGGCGCGGATCGGCCTCCGAGCGCATCGGCCAATAGGCGGAGACCGGGCCTTGCGAGAAGGCGGGCAGGGCCAGAACGCGCTCGGTGATCGCCTCGTCCCAGATCAGCCGGTCGTCGAGTTCGAGCGCGTCGCGCCGGGCCAGGGCCTCGGCACGCAGGGCAGCCTTGCGGGGGGAGGGGGCGGGGGAGGCGGCTTCGGTCATGGAGAGTGCGGAGCCACCTCGGCCGTGGAGATTTCGATCCCGGGACACCTACAAAGTAGGTGGGCGCCGTGTGTCCGGGTCCAGGGACCCAGTCAGGGACAGCTCCCTAGGGAGTCGTATGGGCCCGGGAATACATGACTCTCACGCACCAGGCAGCCCCGCCCAGACAAGGTAAGGCGCATGCCGGCAAAGCGCCAGAGGGTTTGGCCGTCGGCGCAGAGAAATTCGTGTGGCGAGGCGGTCGCGAGTCAGGCGCTCGTGTCGTCCCGGGCGACCGAAGGGAGACCCGGGACCCGGAACCTCTTTCGGCGAAGCTCGGGAATGGATCCCGGATCGGCGCGGCTTCGCCGCTTGTCCGGGATGACGGGAGAGGGCTTCCGAGACCGGTGCGCCTCACGCTCCCCGCGCCAGCCCGTGGCGGATCACGCGGTCGATCAGGTCGGGATAGGCGACGCCGCTGGCGGCGAGCGCCTTCGGGAACATGCTGATGTCGGTGAAGCCGGGGATGGTGTTGATCTCGTTGACCAGCGCGCTGCCGTCCGGCCGCAGGAAGAAGTCGACGCGGGCCATGCCGTCGCAGCCGAGCGCGTAGAAGGCGCGCTTGGCCAGGGCCTGGAGGTTCGCGATCGTTTCCGGCGGCAGATTGGCGGGCACCTCGACGCGGGCGCCGTCCTCGTCGATGTACTTCGCCTCATAGGTGTAGAAGCCATGGCTCGCGGCGGCGGCGATCTCGCCCGGCAGCGAGACGATGGTCTCGCCGTCGGCCTGCTCGAGGACGCTGAGCTCGATCTCGCGGCCTTCGATGAACTCCTCGACGAGGACGACACGGTCGTAGCGGAAGGCCTCGGCCAGCGCTACGGCGAAGCCTTCGGCAGTCGTCGCCTTGCTGACGCCGACCGAGGAGCCCTGCCGCGCCGGCTTGACGAAGAGCGGCAGGCCGAGGGCTTCCGTCGCCTGATCGAAGCTCAGCATCTCGCCCAGCCGGACGGTGAGCGAGCGGGCGACGCCGAGCCCGGCCTCGCGCAGCAGCCGCTTGGCGATGTCCTTGTCGAGCGCATTCGCCGAGCCGACGATGCCGCAGCCGGCGAGTGGGACGCCGGCGACGGCTGCGAGGCCCTGGACCGAGCCGTCCTCGCCGTCGAGGCCGTGCAGCACGGGGAAAAGTACGTCGATCTTCGGCAGGGCCTGCGGCGCAGTGCCGTCCTGCAGGCGCAGCAGGCGCCCGCTCCCGCCGGGCAGCAGGCAGAGCTCGGCTCCGTCCTGCGGGATGGGATCGGGCAGGACGCCGTTCTCAAGTTCGAGCTCGCGCCACTGGCCGGCCTTGGTGATCAGGATTGGCACGACATCGTAGGCCGCCTTGTCGATCGCCTTCACCACATTGGCGGCGGACATCAGCGATACGTCGTGCTCGGCGGATTTGCCGCCGAGGAGAATTGCCACCCGGACCCTGTCGCTCATCGTCATCGCCTTCATCGACTCGTTCAGCTGCGAGCCTCAGTCGGGGATGATTGAGGAATTGCAAAGGCGGCGGTGCTGCTCGCGAGGATATTCCGATCAGCCCGCCGCAGTCGGCAGCAGGCTTCGCGCCACGCCCTCGATGCGCTCGGCCGCTGCCTCCAGCGCATCGGCCGCGCGCTGCTCGATCTCGCCGGCGCGCTGGTCGGCCGAGCCGGCGTCGCCCTGCAGCGAGGCGAGATGGTCTTCCAGCCTGGCGACCTTCCTCTGCAGCTCGCTGACCTCGTCGGCGACCATCAGCGCCGCCATGACATGCAGGCGCATGTCGCCGATCTCGCCGAAGGCCTGGCGCATTTCCTCGATCTTGCCGTCATAAATGCGGGCGAGATCCTCCAGATGGGGCTCCTCGCCCTCGCCGCAGGCCATTCGGTAGGCCTTGCCGGCTATGGTGACGTTCACCTGGGGCATATCTGCACCTGCGGCATACCTGCTCTTTCTTCAGCTCTCGGCGTCTTCAGGCGCTTCGGTGCGCGTGATCATCTCGTGCAGGGCCGTCATTGCCTTGTCGAGCCGCCGGTCGACCTCCTCGGCGGCGCCCTGGACATGGCCGAGCTTGGCCATCGTGCCGTCGAGCTCGACGGCGAGGCGGGCCCTGTCGTCCTGCATCAGCGTCAGCTCGGTTTCGAGATTGGCACGGCCGCGCTCGGCTTCGAGCCGCCGGCGGGCGGCCGCTTCGAGCTGGCCGAGCGCGCCTTCGAGGCGCGACAAGGCGTGATCCAGTGCCGGAGACGCCACGTTTCTTCCTTTTCAGGCCGGTCAAGCCGGCTCATCCGATTCGCGAGCCTAGTGCATGTCGCCGCACCCCGAAAGATCGGCCTGCGCTGCGAACCATCCCTAAGGCTCTGAACGGCTAGGCGATTCACAGGATTTGCCGGAAGAGGGCGGCTGAGGTTTGCCGCGCGGAGCGGTGGATTGCGCCGAAATCGCCTGTCCGGAGCGAATTGACACCGCTCGCGGCGAGGGCCTATCGAACGCGCGCCTTTTTCTGCAACCGTTTCCCGCTCGCCGGCCTGTTTTCACGCGTGAGCGGATGTCCCATCCCCCGGAGTGAGCCAATGACGATGCAAGCGATCGACCGCGCCCAACATGAGCGGCTCGCCAACGCCATTCGCTCGCTCTCGATGGACGGTGTCGAGCAGGCGAAGTCCGGCCATCCCGGCCTGCCGATGGGCGCGGCCGACATCGCGGCGGTGCTGTTCTCGCGCATCATGAAGTACGACGCGGCCGCGCCGACCTGGCCCGACCGCGACCGCTTCGTGCTCTCGGCCGGCCATGGCTCGATGCTGATCTACGCGCTGCTCTATTTGACCGGCACGGGCGGCCTCGAGCTCGATGACCTCAAGAAGTTCCGCCAGCTGGAATCGAAGACCCCGGGCCACCCCGAGAACTTCATGACCAAGGGCGTCGAGACCACCACCGGCCCGCTCGGCCAGGGGCTCGCCACCGCCGTCGGCATGGCGATGGCCGAGCGCATGCTCGCTGCCGAGTTCGGCAAGAAGCTGGTCGACCACAAGACCTATGTGCTCGCCTCGGACGGTGACCTGATGGAGGGCATCAGCCAGGAAGCGATCGCGCTCGCCGGCCATCACAAGCTGAACAAGCTGATCGTGCTCTGGGACGATAACGGCATCTCGATCGACGGGCCGCTCTCGATCTCCGATTCGGTCGATCAGGTCGCGCGCTTCAAGGCCTGCGGCTGGAAGTCCGAGCGCGTCGACGGCCATGATCCCGATGCGATCGAGGCCGCGATCCGCCGCGCCCAGAAGTCCAACAAGCCGACCATGATCGCCTGCAAGACGGTGATCGGCTTCGGCGCGCCGAAGAAGGCCGGCACCTCCAAGGCGCATGGCGAGCCGCTCGGCGCCGAGGAACTCGCCGCCGCCAAGAAGGCGCTCGGCATCACCGGCGGCCCGTTCGAGGTCGCCGCCGATGTGCTCAAGGCCTGGCGTGGTCTCGGCGCCGCCGGCGCCGCGGCCCACAAGGAATGGCAGGGCCTGCTCGCCGGCCTCTCCGAGCGCAAGCGCGGCGAGTTCGAACGCCGCCTCGGCCTGACCCCGCCGGCCAAGCTCGGCAAGGCGCTTGCCGCTCACAAGAAGGCGCTCGCCGCCAATCCGCAGGCGGTCGCGACCCGCAAGGCCTCGGAGCTGGCGCTCGATGCGATCGTGCCGGTGATGCCCGAGCTGGTTTCCGGCTCGGCCGACCTGACGCCGTCGAACAACACCAAGGCCAAGGGCCTCGAGGACTTCACCCCGAAGACCCCGAAGGGCCGTTACATCCGCTACGGCATCCGCGAGCACGCCATGGCGGCGGCGATGAACGGCATCACCCTGCATGGCGGCTTCCGCACTGCCGGCGGCACCTTCCTGGTCTTCGCCGATTATGCGCGCCCGGCCATGCGCCTCGCCGCGTTGATGGGGCTGCCGGTCGTCTACGTGATGACGCATGACTCGATCGGCCTCGGCGAGGACGGGCCGACCCACCAGCCGGTCGAGCATCTCGCCTCGCTGCGGGCCATGCCGAACATGCGCGTGCTGCGCCCGGCCGACGCGATCGAGACCGCCGAAGCCTGGCAGATCGCGCTGGAGCGCACCGACGGGCCGACCGTGCTCGCCCTTTCGCGCCAGAACCTCGCGCCGCTGCGCCAGGACGGCGCGGCGACCAACCGCTCGGCGAAGGGTGGCTACGAGCTGCTCGCGGCCGAGGGCGGCAAGGCGCAGGTCTCGCTCTTCGCCTCGGGCTCCGAGCTCGAGATCGCTGTCGCGGCGCGCAAGCTGCTGGCCGAAAAGGGCGTGCGCGCCCGCGTCGTCTCGGTGCCCTCGCTCGAGCTGCTCCTTGAGCAGGACGAGGCGGTGAAGGCGGCGATCATCGGCGAGGCACCGGTCAAGATCGCGGTCGAGGCCGCGGTCCGCTTCGGCTGGGACGCCGTGGTCGGGGCCGATGGCGGCTTCGTCGGCATGTCCTCCTTCGGCGCCAGCGGTCCCTACAAGCAGGTCTACGCGCATTTCGGCATTACGCCGGAAGCAGTGGCGGAAGCCGCAATCAAGCGCCATAACGCCTGAGTTTCTGTGGCCAGACCATGGATCTGCCATGGTTTGGCCGATTTGCCCGCACTAATGGCGCTGGCTGCGCCGCCGAATGGCGAAGGAGAGGATTGAGATGACGGTCAAGGTGGCGATCAACGGCTTCGGCCGCATCGGGCGCAACGTTCTGCGTGCGATCATCGAGTCGAAGCGCAAGGACATCGAGGTCGTGGCGATCAACGATCTCGGCCCGGTCGAGACCAACGCCCATCTCTTCCGCTTCGATTCGGTGCATGGCCGCTTCCCCGGCACGGTGACCGTCTCCGGCGACACGATCGATGTCGGCCGCGGGCCGATCAAGGTCACCGCCGTGCGCGATCCCAAGGACCTCCCGCACAAGGCGCTCGGCGTCGACATCGCGCTTGAGTGCACCGGCATCTTCACCACCAGGGAGAAGGCGGCCGCCCATCTCGCCGCCGGCGCCAAGCGCGTCCTGGTCTCGGCTCCCTGCGACGGCGCCGACCTCACCGTGGTCTATGGCGTCAACCATGGCGAACTGACCAAGGACCACCTCGTCGTCTCGAACGCCTCGTGCACCACCAACTGCCTCGCGCCGGTCGTGCGCGTGCTGCAGGACGCGGTCGGCATCGACAAGGGCTTCATGACCACGATCCATGCCTATACCGGCGACCAGCCGACGCTCGACACCATGCACAAGGATCTCTACCGGGCCCGTGCCGCGGCGCTCTCGATGATCCCGACCTCGACCGGCGCCGCCAAGGCGATCGGCCTCGTCATCCCCGAGCTGAAGGGCCGCCTCGACGGCACCTCGATCCGCGTGCCGACGCCGAACGTCTCGGTCGTCGACTTCAAGTTCATGGCGAAGCGCAAGACCACGGTCGAGAAGATCAACGACGCCATCATCAAGGCCAGCAAGCGCGGGCCGCTGAAGGGCATCCTGGCCGTCACCGACCAGCCGAACGTCTCCATGGACTTCAACCATGATCCGGCCTCGTCGACCTTCGCGCTCGACCAGACCAAGGTGATGGACGAGAAGTTCGTCCGCATCCTCACCTGGTACGACAACGAGTGGGGCTTCTCGAACCGGATGAGCGACACCGCCGTCGCCATGGCCAAGCTGATCTGACCCAGAAGGGTCCCTGAATGGCCGCGCCCGGCGCGGCCATTCCACTTTCACGAACGGGAAAGCCAGAGCCCATGAACAAGATCGAGCCCACCGTCGCGAACCCGTCGCCCGCTCCCGAGGCGATCATTCCTCCCGCCCCGACCATGGCGGAGGCCGCCGCGGCCCGCGCCGCCGAGATCAAGGCCGTCGAACCGGCCGTCGCAAGCGACCCGCGCAAGCTCGATCAGCTCTCGCGGATCGAGGAGAAGGCGGCCCGGATCGAGGAGAAGTTCGCCCGCTACGAGGCCGTTCTGACGCGCGCCGAGGCTTCGCTCGAGCGCAGCGCCCAGAAGGTCGACCTCGCTGCCGGCACCATGGATTTCGCCGGGCTGCGCGACGAGCTTTCGACGCTGCGCCAGCGCGTCAACGCGACGCCGCGCTTCGGTGCGCTGCTGCTGACCGGCATCGTGACCGCGATCCTGACGGTGATCCTCACCGTGATCGTGCTGAAGAGCGGTGTCCCCGGTATCCTGCCGCCGATCCTGCCGCGCTGACGCTGCCCACGCCCCGACCTTCAGAAGAGACCGCGATGCCCGCTTTCCGCACCCTCGACGACGCCGACCTCGCAGGGAAGCGCGCTCTCGTCCGCGTCGACCTCAACGTGCCAATGGAAGACGGCAAGGTCACCGACGCGACAAGGATCGAGCGGGTGCTGCCGACGATCCGCGAGATCTCCGAGAAGGGCGGCAAGGTCATCCTGCTCGCGCATTTCGGCCGTCCCAAGGGCCGCGATGAGAAGAACAGCCTCAGGCAGGTCGTTCCGGCGCTCGCCCATGCGCTCGGCCAGCCGGTCATCTTCGTCGGGGACTGCATCGGCGAGGATGTCTCCAAGGAGGTCGCGGCGGCCAAGAACGGCGAGGTACTGCTGCTCGAGAACACCCGCTTCCACGCCGGTGACGAGAAGAACGATCCGGAGTTCGTCAAGGCGCTCGCCGCCAATGGCGATCTCTACGTCAACGACGCCTTCTCGGCGGCGCACCGCGCGCACGCTTCGACCGAAGGTCTGGCGCATGTGCTGCCGGCCTATGCCGGCCGCACCATGCAGGCCGAGCTCGAGGCGCTCTCGGCCGGCCTCGACAGCCCGGCCCGGCCGGTGATGGCGATCGTCGGCGGCGCCAAGGTCTCGACCAAGCTCGAGCTGCTCGGCAATCTCGTCAAGAAGGTCGATGTGCTGGTCATCGGTGGCGGCATGGCCAACACCTTCCTGGCGGCGCGCGGCGTCAATGTCGGCAAGTCGCTCTGCGAGCACGATCTCGTCGCGACCGCCCGCGAGATTGAGGAGAAGGCCAAGGCGGCGGGTTGCGAGATCGTTCTGCCGGTCGATGCGCTGGTGGCGCGCGAGTTCAAGGCCAACCCCGGCCACCGCGTCGTCTCGATCGGCGAGGTCGCCGATGACGAGATGATCCTCGATGCCGGCCCGCTCAGCGTCGCCGAGGTCGTGCTGCGGCTCGACAAGGTCAAGACCGTGGTCTGGAACGGCCCGTTCGGCGCTTTCGAATTGCCGCCCTTCGACACGGCGACGGTGACGGTCGCCAAGGCGGTGGCCGAGCGCGCCCGGACCAACCGGCTCGTCGCGGTCGCCGGCGGCGGCGATACGGTCGCGGCAATGAACCATGCCGGCGTGGCCGACGACCTGACCTATGTCTCGACGGCGGGCGGCGCCTTCCTCGAATGGATGGAAGGCAAGGCCCTGCCGGGCGTCGAGGCGCTGCGGCAGGGCTGAGCGGCGGCGCAGCCTGCGGTTGCGTAGCGTAATGTTTATGCTATGTTCTCGTTACGGCGTGACGGTTTCGTCGGAGCCACGATGCGATGAGCGAGAATGTTCAGACCGCAATGTTCGAGATCCTGAAGAAGATTCAGGCGCAGCTCTCCGAGCACGACAGGCGCTTCGACGCTGTCGACAAGCGCTTTGATGATCTCGGGGATCTCGTCCGCAAGCAGCGTAGGGATACGGCTGGCCTGCTCGTCATGGCGAAGTCGATCACCGGCAACTTCGCCGAGGAGCTTGCGGCTGTCGAGGAGCGCGTCGCGGCGCTCGAAGCACGCGGTCGCTGAGCGGGATTCACGCTTTCGGCGGCTTTCGCTTTGCGTCCGCCACAGTTCGATTCTAAACCCTCCGGATAAAGCAGAGTCCAACCGGAGGATCATCGTGGCCCGTATTACGCTTCGCCAATTGCTCGACCATGCCGCCGAGAACGACTACGGCGTTCCGGCCTTCAACATCAACAACATGGAGCAGGCGCTGGCGATCATGGCGGCTGCGGACGCCACCGACGCTCCGGTGATCATCCAGGCCTCGCGCGGGGCGCGCTCCTACGCCAACGACATCATGCTCAAGCACATGATGGACGCCGTCACCGAGATCTATCCGCATATCCCGGTCTGCGTGCATCTGGACCACGGCAACGAGCCCGCAACCTGCATGACCGCGATCCAGGCCGGCTTCACCTCGGTGATGATGGACGGATCGCTCAAGGCCGACGGCAAGACACCGGGCGACTGGGACTACAATGTCGGCGTGACCAGGACGGTGACCGAGATGTCCCATCTCGGCGGTATCTCCGTCGAGGGCGAGCTCGGCGTGCTTGGCTCGCTGGAGTCCGGCGAGGGCGAGAAGGAGGACGGCCACGGCTTCGAGGGCAAGCTCTCCCACGACCAGCTCCTGACCAATCCGGACGAGGCGGTGAAGTTCGTCGCCGAGACCAAGGTCGATGCGCTGGCCATCGCCATGGGCACCTCGCACGGCGCCTACAAGTTCACTCGCAAGCCCGACGGCGCGATCCTCGCGATGCACGTCATCGAGGAGATCCACAAGAAGCTGCCGAACATGCATCTCGTCATGCACGGCTCGTCCTCGGTGCCGCAGGACCTGCAGGACATCATCAACCAGTATGGCGGCAAGATGCCCCAGACCTGGGGCGTCCCGGTCGAGGAGATCCAGCGCGGCATCAAGCACGGCGTGCGCAAGATCAACATCGACACCGACAACCGGATGGCGATGACCGGGCAGATCCGCAAGATCCTGTCCGAGAACCCCGGCGAGTTCGATCCGCGCAAGTATCTGAAGCCGGCCATGGAAGCGATGACCAAGCTCTGCAAGCAGCGCCTGGAAGAGTTCAACACCGCCGGCCAGGCCTCGAAGATCAAGCGCGTCATCACGCTGGCCGACATGGCCAAGCGCTACGCCAAGGGCGAGCTCGACCCGACCTTCGGCGCCAAGAAGGCGGCCTGAGCTCATCTGCAAGCCCTTCGGCTGCCGCATTGCCGCAGCAGACCCCATCTCCAGCGCCGCCGGGTTTCCCGGCGGCGTTTTTGCTTTGGCGGGCGCCTGCGTCTTGACCATCTAGGTCATCTGTCCTAAACAAGGTTTAGGACAGATGACCTAATAGGTTTGACGGTCCACAGGGATAGCGGGGAGGGCCGGGTGAGGGCAGCCGCCACGAGGCAGCAGATCGTCGACGCGGCCGACCAGCTCTTCTATGAGCGCGGCTACGAGGCGACCGCCTTTGCCGACATCGCGGCGGCCGTCGGCATTTCCCGCGGGAATTTCTATTATCATTTCAGAACGAAGGACGAGATCCTCGCGGCCGTGATCGTGCTGCGGCTGGATCGGACGCGGGGCATGCTGGAGCACTGGCAGCGTGAGGCCGGGACGCCGCGCGAGCGCATCCGCTGCTTCATCGGCATGTTGACTGCCAACCGCGCCAAGATCATGCGCCATGGCTGCCCGGTCGGCACGCTCTGCAACGAGCTTGCGAAGCTCGACCATGACGCTCAGCAGCACGCGGCCGAGATATTCACCCTGTTCCGGGACTGGCTCGCCTCGCAGTTCGCGGCGCTCGGCTGTGCGGCCGAAGCGGACAGGCTGGCGATGCATGTGCTGATGCGCAGTCAGGGCGTAGCGACCCTGGCCGCCGCCTTTCGCGACGAGGCCTTCATCCAGCGGGAGGTCGAGGAGATGTCGGCCTGGCTGAAAGCGCTCGAACCGCGCGAAAACGCCGCTTCATCAACCTGATCAATTTGCCGGAAAGGAAGCCCTATGTTCGTCGTCGCGCTCCGCTTCTCCGCCAACAAGTCTCGTGCTGCGGCCCTGATGCCGGCCCATAACGACTGGATCAGGCGCGGCTTCGATGATGGCGTCTTCCTGCTGACGGGCAGCCTGAAGTCGGGAGGCGGCGGCATGGTTCTCGCGCACAAGCTGTCACGCGAAGAACTCGATGCGCGCCTGCGCGAGGACCCCTTCGTCGCCGAGGATGTCGTCAGCGCCGATGTCCTCGAGATCGCTGCCGGACGAGCCGATGACCGGCTCGCCTTCCTGCTGAACTGACCGGCAAGGCGCCGGCAGGATCAGACGCCGATCTTGCCGCCGCCCTTGCGGGTGATCGCCACCACCGAGGGGCGCACCGGCATGTCCGGCTTGAAGTCCGGCCAGCGGGTCGAGAGGTCCTCGTAATAGGAACGGCGGCCGAATTCCGGCCAGTCCGGGCCGTCGTCGCCGGGGTGCTGGACCGCGACGAAGGCGGTGGTGTCGTCGGGCGTGAAGCAGGGGCCGCAGAGCTCGGCGCCGTGCGGCACGCGGTAGAACAGTTTTGAGGTGCGGCGTGCCGCGCCCTTCGTATCGACCGCCCAAAGCCCGTCGGTGCGGCCGGTTTCCTTGGGGCCGTTGCCGTCGGTCGCGACCCAAAGCCGTCCGCCCGAGTCGACCACGGCATTGTCGGGCATGCCGAACCAGCCATTCTTCGTGGTCTCGGTCGAGAAGCTCGCTCCGACCGCGGCGATGGAAGGATCGCCGCATTTCAGCAGCACTTCCCATTTGCCCCTGGTCGCAGTGAAGTCGCCGCCATCCTCGATGATCTCGATGATGTGCCCGAAGGCGTTCTTGGCGCGCGGATTGGCGGCGTCGACCTGGTCGTCCTTGCGGCTGGTATTGTTGGTCAGCATCACATAGACGCGGCCGTTGACGCCGTCGGGCGTGATGTCCTCCGGCCGGTCCATCTTGGTGGCGCCGAGCAGGTCGCCGGCGCGGCGGGTCTCGATCAGCACGTCGGCCTGGCTGGTGAAGCCGTTGGCCGTGGTGAGCGGCCCCTCACCGAAGACCAGCGGCAGCCATTCGAGCGTGCCGTCGGCCGTGAACTTCGCGACATGGAGCGTGCCGGAATCGAGCAGGTCCATGTTGGCGGCGCGGTTCGCGGGGTCGAAGCGGCCGGCGGTGACGAACTTGTAGACATAGTCGAAGCGCTCATCGTCGCCGAGATAGGCGACGACGCGGCCGTCCTTGGCGACGATGTTGTCGGCGCCCTCATGCTTGAAGCGGCCGAGCGCGGTGCGCTTCTTCGGCACCGAGTTCGGGTCGAAGGGGTCGACCTCGACGATCCAGCCGAAGCGGTTGGCTTCGTTGGGCTCGCTGGCGAGGTCGAAGCGCTCTTCGAAACGGCCCCAGGCATAGGGTGAGGAGGGGATGGCGAGGCGCTTGTAATTGGCCTCCTCGCGATGGCCTTCCGGCAGCTTGCCGGAGAAATAGCCGTGGAAATTCTCCTCGCCGGAGACGAAGGTGCCCCAGGGCGTCATCGCGCCCGCGCAGTTGTTGAGCGTGCCGAAAACCTTGCGGCCCGAGGCGTCGGCCTTGGTCCGGACGCGCTCAGTGCCGGCGACGGGGCCGGAAAGCTGCATCTCGGTCGCCACCGTGATCCGGCGGTTCAGCTTTGAATCCTTGACCAGCGCCCATTTTCCGTCGGTCCGGCGGATCTCGGCGACGGTCGCGCCATGGGCCATCGCCTCGATCGCGTAGCGCTCCTTGGTCGCGTTCTTCATCACCGGCTTGCCGTCCTTGATCTCGACGACGCCGGGGAACATCAGATGCGGGTTGGTGTATTCGTGATTGACGAAGAGCACGCCATGCGCGGACGGGTCAGCCGCGCCGGGCAGGGGCAGGTAGCCGACGAAGTCGTTGTTGTAGCCGAACTGCCTGGCCTGGGCCTCAGGCGTCTGTTTGGTGGGGTCGAACTGCGGCGCGTCGGGAAAGAGCGGGTCGCCCCAACGCAGCAGGACATCGGCGTCGTAACCCTCGGCGACATGATGGTCGGCGTCGACGCCGGCCTCGACCTCCTTGAAGGCGAAGGCCGAGCCTTCGGTGCCGCGCGCTTCCGCCCGTTCGGCAGTCGCCAGCGCCGCGGTCTCGACCGTCGCCGAGATCGCGGAGACGGCGAGCGCGCCCTTGAGCAAGCCGCGCCGCGAGAAGCGCTGGCCGATCAGCTCACCCATCGTCGGGTTGTCGGTCGGGTTCTGCGGGGCGGCGTCCTCGTGCTCGAGCAAGCTCGCGCCGAAGGTCGATTCATATTGGGTATCGTCGCCCATCACCGCTCTCCATGCCCTAAGCTTGCTTCCGATTGGAACGGTTGCAAGCTAGCCGGAGCGGTTGACAGGCAGGTGACGCCGCGAGGTGCTGGAGCCGAAGCTCAGGCTGCGCGGCTGCGACGCGTCAGGTTCTCGAAGGCATCGGCCAGTCCCTCGGCCTGGCGGGTCAGCGACTGCGCGACGCCGAGCACATCGCCGACGCTGGCGCCGGCCGCCTGGGCCGATTCGTTGACCGCGCCGATGGTATGGGCGACCTCCTGGGTTCCCTGCGCGGCAAAGCTGACGCTGCGGGCGATCTCCTCGGTCGCGGCGCGCTGCTGCTCGATGGTGCTCGCGATGGTCAGGGTCGTCTGGTCCATGCCGGAGACGAAGCCGGCGATGCTCTCGATGGCAAGGATGGCCTCGCGGCTATGGGCCCGCATCGTTGGAACCTGGGCGGCGATCTCGTCGGTCGCCTTGCCGGTGCGCTCGGAGAGCAGCTTGACCTCCTGAGCGACGACGGCGAAGCCGCGGCCGGCCTCGCCAGCGCGGGCGGCCTCGATGGTGGCGTTGAGGGCGAGCAGGTTGGTCTGCTCGGCGATGTCGCGGATCAGGTCGACGATCGAGCCGATGGTTTCGGCCGACTGCGCCAGACTCTTGACGATGACCTCGGTCGTCTGCGCCGCGGCGCTGGCGTCATGGGTCTTGGTCGTGGCGCCGGTGACCTCCGCCGCGATGTGCCGGAGCGAGATCGAAAGCTCCTCGGCAGCGTTGGCGACGTTGCGGACATTCTCCGAGGCCGCATCGGAGGCGCTGGCTGCTGCGAGGGCCTGCATTCCGGTCTCCTGCACGGTGTCGTTCATGGTCCGGGCAAGCGTCTCGATCACACGGGCGCTGCCGGCGACCGAAGCGACGACGTCGCGGACCGTAACCTCGAACGCGGCGATCTCAGTCTGGGACGTCTCGCGGCTCTGCTTCTGCACGAGCGTGTAGGTCTCGAGCAGCAGTTCCAGGTCGAACTGGATGGCCTTCAGCAGCGCGGCGCGCAGGGCGATACGCCGGTTGAGCTCCTTGCGTTGCCAGAAGCGCAGGCGGCCGAGGCCGTCGCGCTGCAGTCCGAGTTCGGCGCCGATCGCATTGCCGACGATGGCATGGCAGATGGCGACGCCATGGACGGGAACGCCATGGTCATGGAAGGCGGTGGCGAGCGTACGTGCGGATGCCAGGAAGTCGTCGTCGAGCTCGCCCGAGACCAGCCTGATCCAATGGGCCAGCCGCAGCGCATGGACCTCCGGCTGCTGCATCGCGCGGTGGATCTCGGGCCAAGCTTCGAAACGGTCGTGCAGCCCTTGCAGCAGCCCGGGCATGCGCTCCCGTGCGAAGTCACGCTGGCCGTGCAGCAAGGCAAGGTCGTATTCGTCGATACGGAAGGTGCGCAGACGCGCGTCGTGCTGGGCGATGGCGTTGCTCATACGCAACTTCTTGGGATCTCGGCGATGGGCTGACAGGTTCGCGAGGACATTGCGAGGAGTTCGAAAACAAAGGCTTAAGCGCGCGCGAAAGGCAGTGAGCCAACGCGAAAAAGCAGTGTTGCGCGCTTGCTTCCTGCCGATCCGGCTGACTATAACCCGCCCCTGCGCGCGGCGCCGGGCTGCCGCAACGATCAGAGCGGAGGCGACCAAGCCATGGCCGGGCATTCCCAGTTCAAGAACATCATGCACCGCAAGGGCAAGCAGGACGCGGTGCGTTCCAAGCTGTTCTCGAAGCTGGCCCGTGAAATCACCGTCGCCGCCAAGATGGGCATGCCCGATCCGAACATGAACCCGCGCCTGCGCATGGCCGTGCTGGCGGCGCGCGCGGAGAACATGCCGAAGGACAATATCGAGCGCGCGATCAAGAAGGCGATCGGCGGCGAAGGCGAGAACTATGACGAGGTCCGCTACGAGGGCTACGGCCCGGGCGGCGCGGCCGTCATCGTCGAGGCGCTGACCGACAACCGCAACCGCACGGCCTCGGCGGTGCGCTCCTACTTCACCAAGTCCGGCGGAGCGATGGGCGAGAGCAACTCGGTCTCGTTCATGTTCAACCGGGTCGGCGAGATCAGCTACCCCGCCGAAGCCGGCGATGCCGACAAGGTGATGGAGGCGGCGATCGAGGCCGGTGCCGACGACGTCATCAGCGACGAGAACGGCCACACCATCCTGTGCGCCTTCGATGCGCTCAACGAGGTCTCCAAGGCCCTGGAAGCCGCCCTCGGCGCACCCGCCTCGGCCAAGCCGGTCTGGCGGCCGACGACGACGGCCCCGCTCGACGAGGAGAAGGCGGCGTCGATGATGCGGCTGATGGAGGCGCTCGACAATGACGACGACGTCCAGAACGTCTTCGCCAATTTCGAGATCGCCGACGATGTGATGGCCAAGCTCAGCGGCTGAGGCCGGACAGCTGGATTGGGTCATGGTCGGGCTTGTCCCGACCATCCACGCCTTCCTCCGGCGAGATCAGTGGTCAAGACGTGGATGCTCGCCACAAGGGCGAGCATGACGGTTGTGGCGCATTATCGCCCGAGCCACGCATCCCAGAGCGGCAGGCCGACGATCGCACTGGCGAAGATCGTCAGATAGGCAATGCGACGGAAGGTCTGCTCCGATGCGAGCCCGAAGGCGTGCGTGCCGATCCAGAGGCCTGCGCCATAGATCAGGAAAAGTGGCAGCGCCATCAGCAGGCCGGCGGCGCTGAGGATGCCCTTGATCCAGAGGATGGTGCCGCTGACGATGGTGCCCAGGCCGAAATAGGTCTGCATGTTGGCGCGCGTCTTGTGCCGGTCGTTGCGCTGGGCGCCGAGCCAGAACACGGCCAGCGGCATGCCGCCGATGCTGGCGAGCCCGTTGCAAAGCCCGGACAGGGCGCCGACGCCGAGCGAGAGCGGAATGCCCGGCTGGCCATGATAGCGCCAGCCGGATGCCAGCAGCGCGACGGTGCCGAGCACGAGCGCGGCCAGGAGCCAGCGCATCGTCGTCTGGTCGAGCCAGATCAGCAGAGCGAGACCGAGCGGCAAGGTCAGCGTCGCCGCGACGAGCAGAGGGATGACCTCGCGCCATTCGGCGCGCTTGGCCGAACGCGCCGCCAGTGGCAGGGCGAAGGGCATGTCGATCAGCCAGATCAGGCCGAGCGCCGCGACCGGGCCGAGCACGACCGAGGCGAGCGGCATGAAGACCATGGCGAAGCCGAAGCCGGTGAAGCCGCGGACCAGCCCGCCGAGAAAGGTCGCAAAGAGCAGTGTGGCTATCCCCGAGACCGTGAGACCGGGAAAGAAGGGGGCGAGGAATTCCAGCATGGCCTCGGATGCGATGGCGACGCCTTCACCTCACCCCAAGCAGCGGCGCGATCAACCCCCGTTGCAGTGATGGCAGCGATGAGCGCCAAGCATCGGAGCGCCAGATATCGATCGCCCGCCGCGGTTCCACCGCAGGCTGCGGGGTTCTAGTTTGCCCCGATGAACGCGATTCGCATCCTCGGCATCGATCCCGGCCTGCGCAAGACCGGCTGGGGCGTCATTCTCAGCGAGGGGACCAAGCTCAGCTTCATCGCCTGCGGCGTCGTCGAAAGCGAGCAGAAGGCGACGCTGGCCGAGCGCCTGCGGCAATTGCACGACGGCATCGCCGGCGTGATCGCCGCCCATGCGCCGGGCGAGGTCGCAGTCGAGGAGACCTTCGTCAACCGCGATCCGCAATCGGCGCTGAAGCTCGGCCAGGCACGCGGCGTCGCGCTGGTGGTTCCGGCGCTGGCGGGGCTGGAGGTCGCCGAATATGCGGCGAACCTGGTCAAGAAGACGGTGGTCGGCGTCGGCCATGCCGACAAGAAGCAGGTGCAGGCGATGATCCGCGTGCTGCTGCCCAAGGCGGAGACGAGGAGCGCCGACGCTGCCGATGCGCTGGCGGTGGCGATCTGCCATGCCCAGCATCGCGGCGCCCGGGCGATGCTGGCGAAGTATCAGGCCCGGTAGGCGTAGAGCTCGGCATCCGGATCGCCCTTGCCGGTGAGGCCGGCCCGGACGATCTCGGCGCCGATGCGGCTATAGGTGATGCCGTTGCCGCCAAAGCCCATCACGGCCCAGCAGTTCTTCAACCCGGGCATCTCGCCGATCGTCGGCAGCCCCGTGGTGGAGGCGCCGAAGGTGCCGGCCCAGGCAAAATCGGCCCGCGTGTCGAGGCCGGGCAGCAGCTTGGCGAGCTTCTTCTGCAAGGTCGCAGTCTTGGCTTCGATCAGACGGTCGCGTGCCTCTTCGTCGACGAAATCCTCGTCCTCACCGCCGCAGATCACGCGGCCATCGGGCGTGGTGCGCAGATAGAGATAGGGCTCGGAGGCTTCCCAGATGAAGCAGCGCTCCGGCCAGAGGCGGCGCGGCTGCGGGATGGTGGCGATCG
The DNA here is from genome assembly GCF_032464875.1 of Allobosea rubneri. Lineage (NCBI taxonomy): Bacteria > Pseudomonadati > Pseudomonadota > Alphaproteobacteria > Hyphomicrobiales > Alloboseaceae > Allobosea > Allobosea rubneri. The sequence continues at coordinate 78,370 of NZ_JAWDID010000008.1, read as the reverse complement.
CCCAGGTCGAGATCGCCTGATGTCCCTTCGGCTCGTGCCCGAACGGGATCTCGTAGCCGGTGCAGAACACGACATGGCGGCTGCTTATGCGTGCGCCGGCCTTCGTACGCAGGACGACGGAACGCGGCCTGGCATCGATGTCGACGATCTCGACCGGGCTGGCGAGCCGCGCCCCGCGGGCGATCGCGATGCGCAGGAACGCTGCGGCGAGGGCGCGCGGATCGACCTCGAGATTGTCGTAGCCGAGCAGGGCGGCCCCGCGCCCGATGCCGAAGCGCTCCTTGAGCGCGGCGGTGCCGAGAAAGGCGGTCTCGAATCCGGCGAGGCGGCGCGCCTCGCCCTCGCGGGACAGGGCCTCGGCGTCGAGCAGGTTGCCGGCGAGGTAGAGCGAATCGCGCTTGCGCATCGGGGCGAGCGACAGGGCGCGGATGCGGGCGCCAAGCCCGTCCAGTGCCAGCCGCGAGCGCCGCCAGGCCCGGATCGCCGCCTCCTCGCCGATCTGGCGGGAGAGCTTGGTCAGGGGCTGGTCGATCTCGTATTGGAGGAGGGCGGTGCTGGCGACGGTCGAGCCACGGACCGGGCCGCGCCGGTCGACGATCAGCACGCCCAGCCCGGCTTCGCTCAGCGCATCGGCGACCATGGCGCCCGAGATGCCGGCACCGATCACGACGACATCGGCGTCCGCATCGCTAGCAAGCTCCCAGCCAGGCACGGAAGGCGCCCGCTTCTCCTGCCAGACCGAGCGGCCGGTCCGCAGGTCCCTCTTCTTCGTCAGCACGTCTTCTTCAGCACTTGGCGCCCCCATCCTGGTGGAGAACGCATGATCGCCGCGAATGATCCGCGCTGGCTGGAAGGGGCGATCATGCTAACAGGATGCATGATCGGAAAGCTAAAGGGCCTCATCGATTCGTATGGCGAGGACTTCGTCATCGTCGACGTTCAGGGCGTCGGCTATGTCGTGCAGTGCTCGTCGCGCACTTTGCAGCGCCTGCCCAAGACCGGCGAGGCTGCGGCGCTCTCGATCGAGACGCATGTCCGCGAGGATGCGATCCGGCTCTACGGCTTCCTGTCCGATACCGAGCGCGACTGGTTCCGCCTGATGCAGACGGTGCAGGGCGTCGGCGCCAAGGTCGCGCTGGCGATCCTCTCGACGCTGGAGCCCGGGGCGCTGGCGACGGCGATTGCGACCGGCGACAAGGCGGCGGTGGCCCGTGCATCCGGCGTCGGGCCGAAGCTGGCGCAGCGGATCTGCGCCGAGCTCAAGGACAAGGCTCCGGCCTTCGGCCATATCGATGCCGGCGTCGCCGAGCTCGCCGGCGCGCTCGACGACAAGCGGCTGCCGCAGCCGGTCGCCGATGCGGTCTCGGCCCTGGCCAATCTCGGCTATCCGCAGGCGCAGGCGGTGGCCGCGGTCGCGGCCGCTTCGCGGGCTGCAGGAGACGGCGCCGGGACCGCGCAGCTGATCCGGCTCGGCCTGAAGGAACTGGCGAAATGAGTCGCGCGCCGGAACTGGTCCGCGAGATCGATGACAAGAGCGCCTTCCTCGCGCTGATGATGCGGCATTGGGGCTCGCATCGCATGATGATCGGGCTGAAGACCTATGACTGCGCCGAGATTCCGCTGCTCGGACTGTTCACGGCCGCCGGCGAGCCGCTGGCACTGGCGAGCTGGGCTCCCGACGGCGACACCGCGGTGCTCTGCGCGCTGCATGCGCTGAAGCCCGGCGAAGGCGCGGCGGAGCGGTTGCTCGATGCAGTCAAGGCGGCGGCGAAGGCGCGCGGCGCCGTCAGGCTGCGGGCCATGCTGACCAATGACAACATGCCGGGGCTGGCATTCTATCAGAAGCTCGGATTCCGCTTCTCGGGGCTTTATGTCGAGGCGATTGATGCCTATCGCTCGGTGATCCCGACGATCATCAAGACCGGCTATCAGGGCCTGCCCGTGCGCGACGCGCTCGAATTGGAGATCGCGTTGTGAGTGAACCCCGGCGATTGGTGACGCCCGAGCGTCGCGACGACGACAGCGAGAGCTCGCTGCGGCCGCTTTCGCTCGCCGATTTCACCGGCCAGGCGGCGGCGCGGGCGAATCTGCAGGTCTTCATCAATGCCGCACGCACCCGCGGCGATGCGCTCGACCACGTCCTGTTCGTCGGGCCGCCCGGCCTCGGCAAGACGACGTTGGCGCAGATCGTGGCGCGCGAGCTCGGCGTCAATTTCCGCTCGACCTCCGGGCCGGTGATCGCCAAGGCCGGAGACCTCGCGGCTCAGCTCACCAATCTCGAAGAGCGCGACGTGCTCTTCATCGACGAGATTCACCGGCTCAATCCGGCAGTCGAGGAAATCCTCTATCCGGCGATGGAGGACTACCAACTCGACCTGATCATCGGCGAGGGGCCGGCGGCGCGCTCGGTCAAGATCGACCTGCCGAAGTTCACTTTGGTCGGCGCGACGACGCGGGCCGGTTTGCTGACGACGCCGCTGCGCGACCGCTTCGGCATTCCGGTCCGGCTGCAGTTTTATACGGTCGAGGAATTGCAGGGCATCGTCGCGCGCGGCGCGCGGGTGCTCGGCGTGCCGATGTCGGATGACGGCGCCAACGAGATCGCGCGCCGGTCCCGCGGGACGCCGCGAATAGCGGGACGCCTGCTGCGACGTGTGCGCGACTTCGCCATCGTCGACGGCGATGCGATCGTCACTCGCAAGGTCGCCGACAAGGCGCTCAGCCTCCTCGAAGTCGACGGGATCGGCCTCGACCTGATGGACCGGCGCTATCTCACAATGGTCGCTGTGAACTTCGGCGGCGGTCCGGTCGGCATCGAGACCATCGCGGCGGCGCTCTCCGAGCCGCGCGACGCGATCGAGGAGATCATCGAGCCCTTCCTGCTGCAGCAGGGCTTCCTGCAGCGCACGCCGCGCGGGCGCCTTTTGACCGCGCATGCTTTCCGGCATCTCGGCATGGCCGAGCCCAAGCGCGATACGGCGCAGTTCGGGTTGTTCGGCGATGAGGAGGACGAGGCGTGATCGGCAGGGGCAAGGCGCTGGCCCTGGCGCTCGCGCTTTCCGGGCAGATCGCCATATCGGCCTCCCCGGTGCGAGCGGACGACGTCTCGCCGCGCGGGCCGGTCTCAGAGGCCTACGCCATCACCATCAAGACGCTCAAGGGAACCGGTAAGCCCGCCTGGCGTCCGCCGCATCGCGACAGGCTGATGAGCCGGGAGCTTGCCGCGCTCTTTGCCCGCGACGACCTCTACCAGGAGGAGAGCGGCGATATGGGCCAGATCGGCGCCGATCCCTTCCTCAACGGTCAGGACGGCGAGATCAAGAAGCTTAGCCTGGACACTATCCCCGTCGCGCCGGGCAAGGCGACGGTCGTTGCCAGCTTCCGCAGCTTCGGCAAGCCCGTCGCTGTCCAGTTCAGGATGGTGCTGGAGAATGGCGGCTGGCGCATCGACGACATCGTCGACCAGTTCGAAGGCAAGGACTACTCGGTCCGGGCGGCGCTGTCGCAGCCCTATGACTGCGGCTCGTTCATGGGCAAGCCCTGCAAGCGCTGAGCCGCGCCCCGGCTGCGTCTACTGGCGCGCGAATTTGGATCGCTGCATGGCCGGAAGCTGGCCGGCATGATCGAGTGCGCCGGACGGCGCTTCGCGATCGCTCTCTATCGGCTGCATGCCCTCGCCGGGGCTGCGACTTTCCGGCCGGGCCGGCTCGGTTTCCGCCTTGCGCTTCCGATCCAGCGCCTTGCGGGCCTTGGCCTGCTGGGCCGCGTGTCGCAGCTTCTCCATCGATTTGGTCTCCGTCCGGTTGCCCGGTGATAACCTGTGGGCGGCGGCGAGGTTCCCTTGCGGCCGGAGCGGGCGGTTGTGGTCGCGCTGCCTTCGGGGCTAAAGCTCGCGGCACGCCCGCGAAAGGAAGCGCGGCTGTGCTCTCGGGAGCCGGCCGCCTGAGAGCCTCAATGAACGAATCGAACGCTGCGCCCGCCGGCCACCGGATTTCCGTCCGCGTCTATTACGAGGACACCGACTTCTCCGGAGTCGTCTACCACGCCTCCTATTTGCGTTTCATGGAGCGCGGCCGCACCGAGCTGATCCGCGCGCTCGGGATCGAGCAGCGCGAGCTGTTCGACGGCGATCAGGCGCTCGGCTTCGCCGTCCGGCGCATGACGATCGATTTCGTCAGGCCGGCGGTGATGGACGATCTCCTGACGGTGGAGACGCGTCCGACGCTGGCGCGCGGCGCCACAATGGAGCTCGACCAGCGCATCCTGCGCGGCGAGGAGGTCCTGATCACGGCGCAGGTCAAGGTCGCCTGTGTCGGTGGCGGCAAGCCGCGGCGCATCCCCGATGTGCTGCGGCACCGGCTGGGCCTCGAGATCGTCTGAGCGGGGCTGCTCGGACTGGCATCGACCCGGTTCGAGCACCATGTTAGTGCCCGTAACATGAGCTGGAAACGCGACGAGCCCGGTCAGCCGCGGGGCTATCACCACGGCAACCTCAAGGAAGCGCTGATCCGCGCCGCGCTCGGCCTGATCGGCGAGAAGGGGCCGAACGGCTTCACCTTCGCCGAGGCGGCCCGCATGGCCGGCGTCAGCCCCGCCGCGCCCTATCGCCATTATCGTGACCGCGACGAGTTGTTGGCCGATGTCGCGGTGCGCGGCTTCATTGCCTTCGAGGCCGCCCTGGCCAAGGCCTGGGATGGCGGCAAGCCCGATCCGGAAACCGCCTTCCACCGGCTCGGCCGGGCCTATCTCGCCTTCGCGCATGACGAGCCGGCCTTCTATTCGGCGATGTTCGAGGCCGGCGTGCCGCTCGATGCCAGCCCGGAATTGCGGGCCGCCGCCGACCGCTCTTTCCAGCAATTGCGCCAGGCCGCCGAGACGCTGATCGCGGCACTGCCTCAGGGCAGGCGGCCGCCGGCGCTGATGATGGCGCTGCATATCTGGGCGATGTCGCATGGCGTCGCCGCCCTGTTCGGCCGGGCCGATGGCGGCAGGCGGCCCTTGCCTATGTCGGCTTCCGACCTGCTGGAGGCCGGGATGCTGGTCTACCTCAAGGGTCTCGGCCTGCCGCCCGAGCAGGCTGGCTGAAAGGCGGCGCAGCAGGCTTCGCCCAACGCGCACTGTCGTTCCGGCCAGCCCGGTCGCATCCCGGAAGCGGTCCGCACATCATTCAGAGGGCTCAGGCATTGATCCCCGGGGCTGTGCGCGGGGGGCGGCTTGTCCGTGCCGACGGGGAGGCGACTCAGAATTTTCTGCGTCTCGTCTTGAAACGCTTGGCAGTCGCGGCCAGATATGTAAATGTGATTTACATTCACACGGTCGGCATCCGCCGATCGGGGAGGTTGGCCGGCAGTGGCGCCCGCCGCTGCCATCTGTTTCGAGAGGGAACGATGCCGATCGTCGCCAAGCTGGACGAATACGGAAAAGGAGCCTGGATCGCCTTTGCGGTGCTCGGCTTCATCATCTTCTGGCCCCTGGGTCTGGCGACCCTGGTCTTTCTGTTTTGGAGTGGACGCATGGGACATGGTTGCGGACAGGCGCATTACGAGCATCGGATGAGCCGCCTGCAGGATAAGATGGACCGCCTGCGCGACCGCATGGGCGGCGGGCAGGGCTGGGGCCGCTCCGGTTTCGGTGGCTGGGGTCGCGGCCCGTCCAGCGGCAACCGCGCCTTCGACGAGTACCGCGAGGAGACGCTGCGTCGCCTCGAGGACGAGCAGCGCGAGTTCCAGGATTTCCTCGGCCGGCTGCGCATGGCCAAGGACAAGGCCGAGTTCGACGAGTTCATGAGCGAGCGTCGCCGGGGCACGCCGGAGGCGGAAGCCGGCGGCAACGCCTGACCGTCTGATCGCATCAGCGACCCCACAGCTTTCGCGGCCCGCTTCCCTCTGGGAGGCGGGCCGTTTTGCTTTCGCGACTCAGTAGCCGGCTCCGCGTTCCTGCAACGCGTCCTCGCGTCAAAGATGACCGGGGCCACCCTGGTCGGCAGAGCAGTATCGCGGCGGGCCGGCCGGGCCGGGTGCTTGGCGCAGCCCGCTGCATTGAAGCGGCTGGAACAGGGCGGCCAGCGCTTGCACCTGCGCATTCACGCCCTTGCGCGCGCCGCCGGGATTCGCAGGCAGGCCGGCGCCATAACCCGATGTTAACCACGAGGACTGTTAAGGTTGACCGGGCCTTAATCCGAAACAAGGCCTTTGGCGCGCCGAATATCGCCGTTTGGCCCATCTTTCGCCGGATTCAGCGGCGATTGGTTCTGACGGCATATCCCCGGAGCGCAGATCGGGCGGCGGCGCGAACTTCGCGACGCGTCTAGCGGGCTGTGCGGAGTCGGTCGGATTTCGCATCGGCCAGGCAGAAGGATGACAGGATGAACCCCGCCGCGGAGGTCGCGCAGGTCGCGCCGCAGATCGACATGTCGTTCTGGTCGCTGTTCTGGCACGCGCATTTCGTCGTCAAGATCGTGATGATGGGCCTGCTCGCCGCATCGGTCTGGTGCTGGTCGATCATCGTCGACAAGACCCTGCTCTATCGCCGCACCCGCCGTGACATGGACGCCTTCGAGGAGGTGTTCTGGTCCGGCCGCTCGCTCGAGGAACTCTATCGCGAGCTCGCCAACCGGCCGGTAAGCGACATGGCCGCGGTCTTCGTCGCGGCGATGCGCGAATGGAAGCGCTCCTTCGAGAATGGCGGGCGCTCGGTCGCAAGCCTGTCGCAGCGAATCGACAAGGTGCTCGACGTCACCATCCAGCGCGAGGCGGAGCGGCTGGAATCGAAGCTGCTCGTGCTCTCCACCATCGCTTCGGCGGCTCCGTTCATCGGCCTTTTCGGGACGGTCTGGGGCATCATGAATTCCTTCACCGCGATCGCGGTCTCGAAGAACTCCTCGCTCGCCGTCGTGGCGCCGGGCATCGCCGAGGCGCTGTTCGCCACCGCGATCGGCCTGTTCGCCGCGATCCCGGCCCTGATGGCCTACAACAAGCTGCAGGCCGAGGTCGCCAAGGCGCAGAACCGGCTCGAAGCCTTCGCCGACGAGTTCTCCGCGATCCTGTCGCGGCAGATCGACGAACGGCTGGCGGCTTAAGGGGCGGCGCGGATGGGCATGTCAGCCGCAGCCGGCGCCAAGGCCGGGGGACGCCGCCGCCGCAGCCGGCGGCACGGCGCCATCGCCGAGATCAACATGACGCCGTTCATCGACGTCATGCTCGTGCTCCTGATCATCTTCATGGTCGCAGCGCCGCTGATCGCGAGCGGCGTGCCGATCGACCTGCCGCAGACCGGCGCCAAGCCGATCAATGTCGACCAGAAGCCGATCACCATCGCCATCGACGACAAGGGCCAGATCTTCCTGCAGGACCAGCCGACGCTGGAGCCCGATCTCGTGCAGAAGCTCCAGGCGATCGCCAAGCAGGGCTTCGACGACCGGATCTATGTCCGCGGCCACAAGCAGGTCGACTATGGCCGCGTCGCCTCGGTGATGTCGACGATCACCAGCGCTGGCTTCAAGCGCGTCGCGCTGGTCACCGAGCCCAGCTCGCGGTGAACGGGGGAGTCTGTCCGCGTTGAAGATCTCCAGTTCCGAACCGGGCATGGCGGTTTCCGCCCTGGGCCACGCGACCTTCCTGGTCGCGGGGCTGCTGGCGTTTTCCTCGCCGAACCCGCTGCCGGAGCATATGGAAGCGATCGCGGTCGAGGTCATCGACCCTTCCGCGCTGAACCAGGTGACGCGCGGCGAGCGCCAGGCCGAGAAGGTTCAGGAGCAGCCGCAGCAGCGCGCCGAGCGCCAGTCCGAGATCGTCGAGCGCAAGGAAGCCGGCGAGGCCAAGCACGACACGCCGGCGCCGCCCTCGCGTCCGGCCGAGCTCAAGGTCGCGGAAGAGAACGTCGCGGCACCGTTGCCGCCGTCGCGGCCGACCCCGAAGCCGACGCCGCCGGCCGAACCGGTGAAGCAGCCGCCGCAGAAGACCGAGCAGGCCGCCGCCCGCGAGGCCGAGCAGCGCCGTGAGGAGCTGGCGAAGCTGGCCGAGGAGGCCGAGCGCGAGAGCAAGGCCAAGCAGGCAGAGGAAGAGGCGAAGGCCGCCGCCAAGGCGAAGGCTGAAGCCGAGGCGCAGGCCAAGGCGGAAGCCGCCAAGCTCGCCAAGGCGAAGGCCGAGGCCGAAGCCAAGGCCAAGGCGGAAGCCGAGCAGAAGGCGAAGCTCGCGGCGGAAGCCAAGGCGAAGCGCGAGGCCGAGGCAAAGGCGAAGCGCGAGGCCGAGATCGCCAAGAATTTCAATCCGAACGACATCGCCAAGCTGCTGCAGTCGAAGGAGCAGGCGCAGTCCTCGGGATCGAGCGCGCCGCAGGTCAACCGCACCGCCTCGCTCGGCACCCAGACGGGCTCCTCGCAGAAGCTCTCGCCCTCGCTGCGGGCTCAGCTGATGGGCATCATCCAGGACCAGCTGCAGAAGTGCTGGAACGTGCCGATCGCGCTGCAGAGCTCGCCCCGGCCGGTGGTGCCGCAGGTGCGCATGAAGCTCAACACCGACGGCTCGCTGCTCGGCCAGGCGAGCGTGACCAATTCCTCGTCCGACCCGCTCTTCCGGGTCGCGGCGGATTCGGCGCTGACGGCGACGCGGCGCTGCTCGCCGCTGCGGATTCCCGCTCAGTTTGCCGCGTATTATGACGACTGGCGCGATGTCGTCGTCAATTTCGACGCAAGGGACGTACTGTGACCGCGATCGACCGCAATCCTCTTCCCACTCTCCAGACGTTGTCGCGCGCGCCCGGATTGACGCGCCGCCATGCGCTGGCGCTCGGCGGTGCTGCATTCGCGGGCGCGGCTTTGCTGCCGGCCGCGGCGCGTGCCGAGCTCGTCATCGACCTGCGCAAGGGCACCTTCCAGCCGATGCCGATCGCGATCGCCGATTTTGCCGGCGAGGGCGGCGTGCAGGTCTCGACGATCATCACCAACAACCTGAAGCGCTGCGGCTATTTCCTGCCGATCGAGAAGGCGCGTCATCCCGAGAAGAACCCGCCCTTCGACAGCGTCCCGCAGTTCGAGGCGTGGAAGTCGGCCGGCATCCAGGCGCTGGTGACCGGCCGCGTCTCGCGCGACGGCTCCGGCCGGCTCAAGGCCGAGTTCCGGCTCTGGGACGTGCTGACCGGCGAGCAGATCGACGGGCAGCAATACTTCACCGACCCCAATAATTCCCGCCGCGTCGGTCACATCATCTCGGATGCGGTGTTCAGCAAGGTCACCGGCGTCGGCGGCTTCTTCGATACCCGTGTCGTCTTCGTCGACGAGTCCGGCTCGAAGGAGAGCCGGCGCAAGCGCCTCGCGATCATGGACCAGGACGGCGCCAATGTGCGCTACCTCACCGATGGCGCGATCTCGGTGGTGACGCCGCGGTTCTCACCGGTCGCCCAGGAAGTCACCTATATGGCGCAGCGCACCGGCGAGCAGCCGCGCGTCCATGTGCTGAACATCGAGACCGGCCAGCGCCAGGTCGTCGGCAACTTCCCCGACATGACCACGAGCCCGCGCTTCTCGCCGAACGGCGCGCGCATTGCGCTCAGCCTGCAGCAGGGCGGCAACGCCAATCTCTACGCGATCGACATCGGCTCGCGCACCACGACGCGGCTGACCTCGACCCCGGCGATCGACACCTCGCCCTCCTATTCGCCCGATGGCTCGCAGATCGTCTTCGAGAGCGATCGCGGCGGCTCGCAGCAGCTCTATGTGATGGGCGCCGGCGGCGGGGAGGGCAAGCGCATCTCCTTCGGCCAGGGCTCCTATTCGCAGCCTTCGTGGTCGCCGCGCGGCGATCTCATCGCCTTCACCCGCCAGGGCGGCGGCGCCTTCTCGATCGGCGTGATGCGCCCCGACGGCTCGGGCGAACGCATCCTGACCGAGGGCTTCCACAACGAGGCTCCGAACTGGGCCCCGAACGGCCAGTACATCATGTTCTTCCGCGACCCCGGCGGTCAGTCGGGTGGCAAACTCTACATGGTCGACATCACCGGCCGGGTGGAAATCCCGGTGCCGACGCCGGCCTTCGCCTCCGACCCGACCTGGTCGCCGCTGCTGACCGCGGCGCGCTGAGGCTACGCGGCCGGTCTCGTTCACGAGCCGGTGAGCGAGGCTTCCGCTTCGCGACCATGACACGTTCTCCTTTCAGCGTCGGCGTTGCGATGCCCGGCCTTGAAGGGAGAGCGGATGGCGCAGACGATTCCGGACCGCGACGATGCCGAAGACCTCGCCACGCTGCCGTCGCGGCGCGGCAGGTGGATCGTGCTCGGCCTGCTCTTCGCTATCCTGTTCGGCTACTGGGCCTCGCCCTATGTCGCGGCGGCACGCCTGGCCCAGGCGGCCAATGCCGGTGCGGCGGACGAGGTCCTCGGCCGCATCGATCTTCCGGCGCTGCGCATGTCTTTCGCCCGCCAGATCGTCCGCTCCTACATTTCCCGCAATCCGCAGGCTCGCGGTCTCGATCCGCTCGCCCGTCAGGTCGTCGCCGGGGCGGCGACTGGCTTTGTCGATGCGATCATCGCCGAGCATCTGACGCCCGCGGCGATAACCGCATTGCTGACCGAACGAGGCTCGGCGGCCCCTGCGGACGAACTGCTGGGGCCGGGGCTGGCGCTGCCCCGGGCCGGTGGGCTCGGCGATGCCTGGACCCTGTTCAGGAACTCCGGCTTCGATGGGCTGACGAGCTTCGCGGTGACGGTGCCGCCGAAGGCTGCGGCCGCGGACGAAATGGACGCCTATCGGCTACGCTTCGGGCTTTCCGGAACGCGCTGGAAGCTGCGCGCGCTCGAACTGCCCAAGACGGTGCTGGCGCGCCTCGCGGATGAACTGAAGAGCCGCACCGACCGCGCCTCCTGATGCAATTCTGTCACAGCAACGGGAATGCGGTCATTCGAGAGATTTGGTTAACCATGTGCCGCAATGCCGCCACTTCGCCTTGGTTTGGCAAGGTCTCGTTTAGGTTGATAGATCATTTCTTGCTGAACGTGCGATGCCGCCAAGGCGCGCTCTCGCCTTTGAAAGTCCGGAGAACAGACATGCTCGCGTCCCTCGCCGCCAGCGCCCGCACCACGCGCTTCGCCGTCGCCATTCTCGGGGCGCTCGCCCTCGGCGCCTGCGCCAAAGACCAGAATGCCGACGGCTTCGGCGCCGGCGGAGCCGCGACCCCCGGCAGTGCTCAGGACTTCGTCGTCAATGTCGGCGATCGCGTCTTCTTCGAGACCGACTCGACCGATCTGACGCCGACCGCCGTCGCCACCCTCGACAAGCAGTCGGCCTGGCTCGGTCGCTATCCGCGCTACACCTTCACCATCGAAGGTCACGCCGACGAGCGCGGCACCCGCGAATACAACTACTCGCTCGGCGCCCGCCGCGCCCAGACGGTGCGCGACTACCTCGCCTCGCGTGGCGTTCCGGCCAACCGGATGCGCACCATCTCCTACGGCAAGGAGCGCCCGGTCGCGGTCTGCAACGACATCTCCTGCTGGTCGCAGAACCGCCGGGCCGTGACGGTGCTCGACGCTGGCGCCGGCGTCTGACATCCTCGACCGATCACGCAAGGACCGGCGCTTCCCGAAAGGAAAGCGCCGGTCCTTTCATATTTTGGCCGTGGTATCGGGGTGTGATAGTTTCCGGTTCCGAATAATGCGGTTTGCTGGATGATGACTGGGTCGAAGTTCTTTGGTTCCGCCTCGAAGCGGCTGGGTGTTCGTTGTGGCGTTGCCGTGACGGCATTACTGCTGGCGATCGGGGCGGTCGCGCTCCCCGCGTCGGCACAGGATGCGGCGGATCTGCTGGTCCGCACGACACGGCTCGAAAACCAGCTGCGCCAGCTCTCGGGGCAGATCGAGCAGCTCCAGTTCGAGAACCGGCGGCTGACCGAGCAACTGCGCAAGTTCCAGGAAGATGTCGACTTCCGGCTCTCCGAACGCGGTGGTTCGCGCTCGGGCGCGGCTCCGGCCTCTCCGCCGGCGGCCCAGCCGCCGCAGCCCGCGCGCCAGCGCCGCGGCGATGCTTTCGATCCCGCGGCCAATCCCGGCTCCGCTGGCGCGCCGCGCCAGATCGGCGAGGTGATCGACGAAGATTTCGCCGGCAGTTCGACGGCAGGGCAGGGGCCGCTCGACCTCTCCGGCGTCGGCCGCTCGGCACCGACCGCGCCACGTGGTCCGAGCGTCGCTGCGGCCGGGCAGGCCGCCAGCCCGCGCGAAATCTACGACGTCGCCTATGCTCATGTGCTGCGCAAGGAGTACGAGCGGGCTGAGATGGGCTTTCGCGAATTCCTACAGAGCTATCCGCGTGATCGTCTCGCGCCGGACGCCACCTTCTGGCTCGGCGAAAGCTATTTCCAGCGCCAGCGCTATCGCGAGGCGGCCGAGCAGTTCCTGAAGATCTCGCGCGACTACCCCAAGGCCGGCAAGGGCGCCGACAGCCTGCTGAAGCTCGGCATGGCCCTGAACGGGCTCGGCGCCCGCGACCAGGCTTGCGCCACTTATGCCAAGGTCGGCGTCGACTTTCCGTCCGCCTCGAATGCGGTGCGCAAGGGCGTCGAGCGCGAGCAGAAGCGCGCCCGCTGCGCTTGAGCGCGGCGACCCACGCAGGCGCCGAGCCGGCGCCGCTCTGCGAGGCCGAGGCCGAGGCGCTGTTCGCGCCGCTTGCCGCCGAAGAGCGCCTGCTGGTCGCCGTATCGGGCGGCCCCGATTCCGTTGCTCTGCTTGCGCTGCTCACCGTCTGGGCGCGAGCCTGTGCCGGACGGCCGGCAATCTATGCGGCAACCGTCGATCATGGCCTGCGGCCGGAGGCCGCGGCCGAGGCGGCGGCGGTCGGGCTTTTATGCCGCGACCTCGATGTTCCCCATGTCGTCCTCCGTTGGGAGGGTGAGAAGCCCCGGTCGGGCCTGCAGGAGCAGGCGCGGCTGGCGCGCTATGAATTGCTCGCCGGACAGGCGAGGGCGCTCGGCGGCGCTGTCATCGTCACCGCTCATACGCTCGATGATCAGGCCGAGACCCTGCTGATCCGGATGGCGAAGGGCTCCGGGCCCGCCGGGCTCGCCGGCATGCGCGCCCGCACCTTCCGCCATGGCGTGCCGCTCGCCCGGCCGCTGCTCGGGGTCGCGAAGGCGCGCCTCGTCGCCACTTGCCTGGCGCGCGGGCTCGACCATGCCAGCGACCCGTCGAACGAGGATCCGCGCTTCACCCGGGTGCGCTGGCGCGCGCTGATGCCGCAGCTCTCCGAGGAAGGGCTGACGTCGGCCCGGCTCGCTCTGCTGGCCTCGCGTCTGGCGCGCGCCGAACAGGCGCTGGAGCAGCGGGCGGCGGGCCTGCTTCCCGCCCTGTCGACGCGCGGCGACGACGGTTTGCGGCTCGATTTCGTCGGCCTTTGCCGCGAGCCGGACGAGATCGTGATCCGCGTCCTGGCGCGCGCTCTGGCGGCGTCGCAGCCCGAAGCCGAGATGCGCCTCGAACGGCTGGAAAACTGTGCTCTTGCCCTGGCCGAGGCAGCGCGAGGCGGCGAGCCGCTCCGGCGCACGCTGGGCGGCTGCGTGCTCCGGCTTACCGGCGACGGAGCCCTGACGGTTGCACGAGAACCGCCACGGCGACGCGGCGTTCACCCTGAGGGGGAATGAGGCGAGCAAAACGCAGCCTTCCCTTGGCAAGAAGGGGATAGGCTCCTAGATTAGACCGTGAAAATCTCAGGCTCGTCCGGCATTTCCGCTGGAGAGCGGATCGGAACCCTGATGAATCCGAATTTCCGAAATTTCGCCCTCTGGGTGGTGATCTTCCTGCTGGTCCTGGCGCTCGTCACTCTCTTCCAGAGCCCGAGCCAGCGGGTCAGCACCAACGAGATCCCCTATAGCCAGCTGATCAACGAGTCCGAGGCCGGGCGCATCACCAACGTCGTGGTCGCCGGACAGGAGATCACCGGCACCTTCACGGATGGGCGCAGCTTCGTGACCTATGCGCCCTATGGCGACCCGGCGTTGCTGAAGACGTTGGCGCAGAAGGGCGTTCAGGTTTCGGCGCGGGCTCCTTCCGAGGGCACGCCGTGGTTCATGGCACTTCTGGTCAATTCACTGCCCTTCGTCATCTTCATCGGCCTGTGGATCTTCATGTCCCGCCAGATGCAGAACGGCGCCGGCCGGGCGATGGGCTTCGGCAAGTCGAAGGCCAAGCTCCTCACCGAGGCGCATGGCCGCGTCACCTTCGAGGACGTCGCGGGCATCGACGAGGCCAAGGAAGACCTGCAGGAGATCGTCGAGTTCCTGCGCGATCCCCAGAAGTTCCAGCGCCTGGGCGGCCGGATTCCGCGCGGCGTGCTGCTGGTCGGCCCTCCCGGCACCGGTAAGACCCTGACCGCGCGCGCCGTCGCCGGCGAGGCGAACGTGCCGTTCTTCACGATCTCGGGCTCCGACTTCGTCGAGATGTTCGTCGGCGTCGGCGCCAGCCGCGTGCGCGACATGTTCGAGCAGGCCAAGAAGAACGCGCCCTGCATCATCTTCATCGACGAAATCGACGCGGTCGGTCGTCATCGTGGCGCTGGTCTCGGCGGCGGCAATGACGAGCGCGAGCAGACCCTCAACCAGCTCCTGGTCGAGATGGATGGTTTCGAGCCGAACGAGGGCGTGATCATCATCGCCGCGACCAACCGTCCGGACGTGCTCGACCCGGCGCTGCTGCGTCCCGGCCGCTTCGACCGCCAGATCGTCGTGCCGAACCCGGACGTCGCGGGCCGCGAGAAGATCCTGCGCGTGCATGTGCGCAAGGTGCCGCTCGCTCCGGATGTCGACCTCAAGGTGCTGGCCCGCGGCACGCCCGGCTTCTCCGGCGCCGATTTGATGAACCTCGTCAACGAGGCCGCCCTGCTCGCTGCCCGCCGCGGCAAGCGCATGGTCACGCATCTCGAATTCGAGGACGCCAAGGACAAGGTCATGATGGGCGCCGAGCGCAAATCGATGGCGATGTCCGAGGAGGAGAAGAAGCTGACCGCCTATCACGAGGCCGGTCACGCCATCGTCGGCCTCTATGTCCCGGCCGGCATACCCGTCCACAAGGCGACCATCATCCCGCGTGGACGCGCGCTCGGCATGGTCAAGTTCCTGCCGGAGGGCGACCGCTACTCGATGAAGTTCAAGGAGTTCACCTCGCAGCTCGCGGTCGCCATGGGCGGGCGCGTCGCGGAGGAGATCACCTTCGGCAAGGAGAACATCACCTCCGGCGCCACCGGCGACATCCAGCAGGCGACCAAGATGGCGAAGGCCATGGTCACGCAGATGGGCTATTCGGAGGAGCTCGGCCTGGTCGCCTATGGCGACAATCAGGAAGAGGTCTTCCTGGGCATGTCGATGGGCCGCAGCCAGAGCATCTCGGAGTCGACGGCGCAGAAGATCGACAGCGAAGTCCGCCGCCTGGTCAACCAGGGCTATCTCGACGCCAAGGAAATCCTCAGCAAGCACCATGACGAGTTCGTCGCGGTGGCCGAGGCTCTGCTCGAGTTCGAGACGCTGACCGGCGACGAGATCCGCGACCTGATCGCCGGCAAGCGCCCGTCGCGCGATGCGGACGACACGCCGCACGCCCCGCGCGGCTCCGCCGTGCCGAGCGCCGGCAAGGGCCGCAAGCGCGGCGAGCCGGATGCGGGCCTGGAGCCTCAACCGCAGGCCTGAGACTGCCTTCCGGAAGAGGGAGAGATCGGGCGGCCCCATGGGCCGCCCTTTTCTTTGGAAGGCGGAATTTTGCTACGCTCCAGCACCGCAATCCGAGGTGGAAGCTTGCCTGGGCGCTTGACGGATATGTTTCGACACAATTTGTGAGAAGCTGAACGGGCGAACAGCCTGTATGACCACGCCAGGTAATGTCGAGCCGGCAAGGCTCCAGGGACAAAACTCGACCATGACACGCAAATACTTCGGCACCGATGGCATCCGCGGCCGCGCCAACGGTGTGATCACGCCGGATCTCGCGCTGCGGGTCGGTCAGGCGACCGGCCTCGCCTTTCGCCGCGGCGAGCATCGCCACCGGGTCGTGATCGGCAAGGATACACGGCTCTCCGGCTACATGATCGAGAATGCGCTCGTCGCCGGCTTCACCTCGGTGGGCATGGACGTGCTGCTGCTCGGACCGATGCCGACGCCGGCGGTCGCGATGCTGACGCGCTCGATGCGATCCGATCTCGGCGTGATGATCTCCGCCTCGCACAACGCCTACGAGGATAACGGCATCAAGCTGTTCGGTCCGGATGGCTACAAGCTCTCCGACGAGGTGGAAGCCGAGATCACCCGCCTGATCGATTCCGATCTCGGCAAGCAGCTTTCGGCCTCGCCGGCGCTGGGCCGCGCGAAGCGCATCGAGAGTGCCGATGCCCGCTACATCGAGTTCGCCAAGCGTACCATGCCGCGCAATCTCAGCCTGGAAGGTCTGCGGATCGTCGTCGATTGCGCCAACGGTGCCGCCTACAAGGTCGCGCCAGAGGCGCTCTGGGAGCTCGGGGCCGAGGTCATCGCCATCGGCGTCGAGCCTGACGGCTTCAACATCAACCGCGATGTCGGTTCGACCAAGCCGGAGGCGCTGAGCCAGAAGGTGCGCGAGCTCCGCGCCGATATCGGTATTGCGCTCGACGGTGACGCCGATCGTGTCCTGATCGTCGACGAGAACGGCCAGGTCGTCGATGGCGACCAGCTGATGGGCGTGATCGCGCGCAGCTGGCAGGAGGACGGGCTGCTCTCGGCGCCGGGCATCGTCGCCACAGTGATGTCCAATCTCGGTCTGGAGCGCTATCTGGCGGGGCTCGGCCTGTCGCTGGCCCGGACCGCGGTCGGCGACCGCTACGTGTTGGAGCACATGCGCGCCAACGGCTTCAACCTCGGCGGCGAACAGTCCGGCCACATCATTCTCTCCGATTATGCGACGACCGGAGACGGGCTGGTCGCGGCGCTGCAACTGCTCGCCGTGGTCAAGCGCCAGGAGAAGCCGGTCTCCGAGGTCTGCCATTGCTTCGAGCCGCTGCCGCAGATCCTCAAGAACGTCCGCTACAAGCAGGGGCGGCCACTGGAGGAGAAGCCGGTGGTCAGCGCCATCAAGGCGGCGGAGCAACTGCTGGGCGAAAGCGGGCGCCTGGTGATCCGGCCTTCCGGTACCGAGCCGGTGATCCGGGTGATGGCGGAAGGCGACGATCGCGAGCTCGTCATGCGCGCGGTTGATGAAGTCGTCGAGGCGGTGGCGAAGGCCGCAGCCTGAGTACACCGCTCGTTTCGCGGCTCCAGTCGTAGTCGCGGACCTAGACAATACGGCAACTCGCGATAGCGCCGGAGCCTTGCGCAAGGTTCCGGCGCTTTTTTGTCTTGCGGCTCGCGGCAGGTGCGGGTCGTCGGCGCCGCCAGGCATGACCACGGGCGATGTGATCGAGAACTTAAGCTTCCGGTAACTACAGCGCCCCCGTTCACGCAAAAGTAGGGTTAGGTTTTAAGGTTAAGTGTCATTTAAGAAATCAATGGCAAGGTCTTCCCATCGGTAACTCGCGCGAGCTGCGTCCCTGCCTGCGCAAAAACGAAGGAACCCTGCCATGGGCAGCCTTAAAACCCTTGCGCTTGCCGGCGTCATGGCTCTGGGCGTTTCCGCCGTCGCCAAAGCTGCCGATTTCCCGGTCGCGGCTCCGCCGCCTCCGCCCCCTGCGCCGGAACTGCGCGGCTCGGTCGGCGGCGGCTGGTATCTGCGCGGCGATATCGGCGTCGGTTCGCAGGGCTATGACGAGCTCGATGTGAAGCTGAACAATGCCCCGGTCATCCAGACGGCGGGCGTCACCTCGTTCAGCACGATCAGCCCCGATCGCAGCTTCGCCGCCTTCGCCGGCGTCGGCATCGGCTACCAGTTCAACAACTGGTTCCGCATGGATCTGACCGGCGAATATCGCGGCGCATCCTTCACCGGCCGCGACCAGCTCTCTTACAATTTCGGCATCCCGATCAATCAGACCAACAATTACCGCGCGGATGTCGCGACCTTCGTCGGCCTGGTCAACGGCTACATCGATCTCGGCACCTGGAACTGCCTGACGCCTTATCTCGGCGCCGGCATCGGTTTCGCCAATCACAGCGTCAACGGGCTGACCGACAACGGCATCAATCAGGCGGTAGGCTCGCCGTTCGCCAACGTCTCCTATGCCTATGGCGACACGGGCAGCAAGACCAACTTCGCCTGGGCGCTGATGGCCGGCGTCGCCTATGACGTGACCTCCAGCCTGAAGCTCGATATCGGCTACCGCTACCTGAACATGGGCGATGGCCCGACCATCGGGCTCGCCGGCGCCAATGGCCTGCTGGTCAACCCGAGCTCCTCGGTCCGCTTCAAGCAGATCGACAGCCACGACATCCGCATCGGCATGCGCTGGAACTTCAACGATCCGAACTGCTGCGGCCCGAAGGAGCAGCCGATCTACGCGCCGGCGCCCCACGTCGTCCGCAAGTTCTGATCGGCAAGCACCGATCCAGCTCGACAGCTGACCAGAAGACTGCGCGAACCCGGTTCGCGCAGTCTTTTCGTTTACGGGGGAGGCTGGCCGGCACGGCTGCTGCGCTGTTGCCCGGGCTGTCCGGCGGCGGGCTCAGGAGGCGAGTCGCCCTCGCAATGCCGCCGCGACGCCCTCCAGCTCCTGAGCCGGCGGCTGGGTCGGCAGCGTGAAGGCCTCGACGCCTTGCTCCAGATAGACTGCCGAGGTGATGTCGTGCCGGTGATGCATCGGCACGAGATGGGCGTGGGCGTGGTTCACATGGATGCCGGTGTAGAGCATCGCGACCCGCTCGACCGGGTAGAGCGCCTTCATCTCGCGGGCGAGGCGCTGCGACAGCGCCATGATCTTGCCAGCCAATGCGGGCGGAAGCTCCTCGAACCAGGGATAATGGGCGCGCGGGATCACCAGCGTGTGGCCCGGCCGGATCGGATGGATGTCGAGAAAGGCGAGGACATCCTCGTCCTCATGCACGGCGTGGCAGGCGATCTCGCCGCTTGCGATCCGGCAGAACAGGCAATCATTGGGCATCCCGGCCTCCAGCACACCATCCGGCGAGCAGGTCTGCTGGCCGGGACGAGCCCATGATTGACATACTCCCCTAGAGTATTCTAGGCCTAGAGAATGAAATGCCATGCCGCATAGTCCGGAAGAGAAAAAGCGTGCGATCGCACGCCTGCGCCGGATCAGGGGGCAGGCGGAGGCGCTGGAGCGCGCCGTCGAGGCCGGCACGGATTGCAGCACATTGCTGCAGCAGATCGCGGCGCTGCGCGGCGCGGCCAACGGGCTGATGGCGGAAGTGCTCGAAGGCCATCTGCGCGAGACCTTCGGCCATGCGAGGGGAGACCCGCCGGGTGGCGAGGGCGCTGCCGGATTCGACGCCGAAGCCGAGATCGACGGCATCATCAGGACATTGCGCACCTATCTGAAATAGGCGCGCCGGGACCAGTTCAAGGAGGACATCAAGATGAAGACACGCGCCGCCGTCGCCTGGGAGGCCGGAAAGCCGCTGACCATCGAGACCATCGAGATTGGCGGCCCGAAGGCCGGTGAGGTGCTGGTCGAGGTGATGGCGACCGGCATCTGCCATACCGACGCCTACACGCTGTCCGGCCTCGATTCCGAGGGCAAGTTCCCGGCGATCCTCGGCCATGAGGGCGCCGGCATCGTGCGCGAGGTCGGCGCGGGCGTCACCACGCTGAAGCCGGGCGATCATGTCATCCCGCTCTACACGCCCGAATGCCGCAGCTGTAAGTCCTGCCTGTCGCGCCGGACCAATCTTTGCACCTCGATCCGCGCGACGCAGGGCCAGGGCCTGATGCCCGACGGCACCTCGCGCTTCTCCTGCGATGGCGGCGAGGTCTTCCACTATATGGGCTGCTCGACCTTCGCGAACTTCACCGTTCTGCCCGAGATCGCGCTGGCCAAGGTCCGCGAGGACGCGCCCTTCGACAAGATCTGCTATATCGGCTGCGGCGTGACGACCGGCATCGGTGCGGTGATCTACACCGCCAAGGTCTGGCCCGGCGCCAATGTCGTGGTCTTCGGGCTCGGCGGAATCGGCCTCAACGTGATCCAGGGTGCCCGCATGGTCGGGGCCGACAAGATCATCGGCGTCGACATCAACCCAGCCAAGCGCGCCATGGCCGAGAAGTTCGGCATGACCGACTTCGTCAATCCGCGCGAGATCGGCAACGACAAGGTGGTGCAGGCGATCGTAGACCTGACCGGCGGCGGCGCCGACTTCTCCTTCGACGCGACCGGCAACACCGATGTGATGCGCCAGGCGCTCGAGTGCTGCCATCGCGGCTGGGGCGAGTCGATCATCATCGGTGTCGCCGAGGCCGGCAAGGAGATTGCCACCCGGCCGTTCCAGCTGGTCACCGGCCGGGTCTGGAAGGGCACCGCCTTCGGCGGCGCGCGCGGGCGCACCGACGTGCCGAAGATCGTCGACTGGTACATGGAGGGCAAGATCAACATCGACGACCTGATCACCCACAAGCTGAGCCTGGACGAGATCAACCACGGCTTCGACCTGATGCATGAGGGCAAGTCGATCCGCTCGGTGGTGGTCTACTGAGCGGCCGTCTTTTGGCCCCATCCATCCCGCACTGAACCTCGGCGCATTCCCGGCACGCTTCGGGCGGCGCCGATCCGGCATCCATTGCGGGCTTTGCCCCGGCCATGGATGCCGGTGCCATTCTGCGCGCCGGCCGGGACGACGATCGAACACCCGTCGAACGCCGCAGCGAAAGGGAACGTCAGATGGAACTCGTCTCCTCCTCGAAAGCCTTCGGCGGCCAGCAGCGCGTCTATCGCCATGACAGCTCGGCCTGCGCCTGCCCGATGAATTTCGCGGTCTTCCTGCCGCCGCAGGCGGAGGTGGGGCCGGTTCCCGTGCTCTGGTATCTCTCCGGACTGACCTGCACGCATCAGAACGCGATGGACAAGGGCGAGTATCGGGCCGCGGCTGCCGCCAATGGCGTCGCCATCATCTGCCCCGACACCTCGCCGCGCGGCGAGGGGGTGCCGGACGAGCCGGAGAACTGGCAGTTCGGCTCGGGCGCCGGCTTCTATCTCGACGCGACGCAGGCGCCCTATGCGACGAACTACCGGATGGAGAGCTATATCCGGGACGAGCTGCCCGCGCTCGTCGCCCGCGAATTGCCGCTCGACATGTCCCGCCAGGGCATTTTCGGCCATTCCATGGGCGGGCATGGCGCGATCACGCTGGCGCTGAAGAATCCCGGGCGCTACGCCTCGGTCTCGGCCTTCGCGCCGATCACCCAGCCTTCGACCGCCGGCTGGTCCCGCCCGGCTTTCGAAAAGTATCTCGGGCCCGACGAGGCGGCCTGGCGCGCCTATGACGCGACCCTGCTGATCGCCGATGGGCATCGCGTCCCCGACCTGCTCGTCGACCAGGGGACCGCCGACGGCTTCCTGCAGGAGGGGCTGCGGCCGCAACTGCTGGAGCTTGCCTGCACCACGGCCGGTATCCCGCTGACGCTGACGATGCGGGAGGGCTACGACCACTCCTACAACTTCGTTTCGACTTTCATGGCCCAGCACATCGCCTGGCACGCCGAGCGGCTGATCCCGGCCTGAGGAACGCCGCCCCCGCTGCGGCGTTGAGGCTAGCAGCATGCTGTTGCAGCATCGAAGCGGGGAATGGTCATGGCATCGGCGCTCTCCACCGGCAGCGACAAGCGCTCCCTGTTCACGCGCCTTTCCCAGGCGACGGCGCATTGGGCCGGCAAGCCGCAGACCTTCGTCATCGCTCTGGCCATCATCGTCATCTGGGCGGGCTCGGGGCCGTTCTTCGGCTTCAACGACACTTGGCAGCTCGTCATCAATACCTCGACGACGATCGTCACCTTCCTGATGGTCTTCATCATCCAGAACAGCCAGAACCGCGACACCGCCGCGATGCAGATCAAACTCGACGAGCTGATCGCCAAGGTCGAGGGGGCGCGCGAGGAGTTGCTCGATCTCGAGGAGCTCGACGAGGACAAGATCGAGGCGATCCGCGGGGAGTTCGAGGAGATTGCCCGCAGGGCGCGCTCCAAGCGTGGCTAGGGCTTCCGCGTTCCGGTGCAGCGCGCAAACCCTCGGGGAGCATGGCCCATCGATCCCGATGGCATCGCATGACGTCGATGAGCCCAGACTGCAGAGCTCTGGGTCGCCGAAGACGGCCTCTAGAAACCCTTCTTGCTGCGGGAGCTGATTGCCAGTTTCTCGACCAGTTCATCAGTGATGGGTTTTCTCACTGAGAACGTAACTCCGGTCTTGGTTGCCTTGAGTTTCAAGGAGGCGATCTCGTCGGCATGGACGGCAATTGCGCTCGGGTCGACATAGAGACCGCATTGTTTGCTGAAGGCGGCATAACCCGCGATGATCGTTCCTTGGATCTGGTAACCAGGCATATCGTATTTCATGGTTTCTTCGGCGTCCGGCAGCGCCCGCGACAGCCCTGCACGCAGGCGACTCAGCACGGGACGAAACTGCGCCGGTGCCGCGGCGATGTAGGCATCATGGTCGTTGATTTTCGACATGGTGACACAGTGCCTTTCGGCATGCCCGTAAGCAACGAATGGGCGAAGGCTCTTGATGCCGCGCTTGCGGCCTGTCCCCGACGACCAACCGCCGCAGAGAAGCAGGCAGCGCTATCCTGCCAGCACGAAATCGAAGCGGCCGAGCTGGCCGCCTTCGGCCGGTCGCAGCTTCATCAGCAGCCTTGAATCGAACAGGCCGTCGCGGCGATTGCCGGGCTCGTCGGGGAAATAGAGCTGTGTCGTCAGCACCGGGCTCTGCGCGCCGCCGCGCAGCTTGACGTGAAGATGGCGGGTGCGGCCGGGGTAGAGCCCGGGCGCCCGGGTGATGAACTGGTAGCGGCCCTGCGCATCGGCGAAGAGATGGCCGCGGAAGCGGAAGCCGCGGTTATCGTACTGGCCGGAGGGGTCGGCCTGCCAGAAATCGAGCAGCGCGCCCGGGATCGGGCGGCATTGCCGCGTCAGCACGAAGCCGCTGAGGACGAGCAGCTCTCCGGCCCCATCCTCGCGCAGATCGGAACGTTGCGGCGATGACGGCGTGAAATAGGGCCCCTCGGTCTGGCGCGGCGTCGCAGCGGCCTGCGCATCGCAAGCTGGCGTCGCCGGGAGCTCGACGCCCTGCGCCACGGCCTCCTCAGGCAGGCCGAGGCTGGCGAAGCCGGCGGCCGACAGGCTCGCGATGATGAGGTCGCGGCGGCTCGGTGCATCGGTCATGGCTGGCTCTTCCCTCGCTCTCGTCAGCTTCGTTCTTGCGCTCATTCTTGCAATGCGGCTTCCGGCGGATTTCGGGCAGGAGGCCCGGGCTCGCCGAACCGTGATGCGTGGCGCCGACAAGCTCCTGTCCACCACGCGGGTCGGGCCCCGGACCCGAGCGCTGGCGGCGGCTGCGGTTTTTCGGCACAGTCGCGCCAAGGGGAATCGGCCGGCAAGGCGTCCCGTTCGAGACAAGATCAAGGGGACGGCATGCCGACCGATATCGAGATCGCCCGTGCGGCGAAGCTGCAGCCGATCGGTGCGATCGCCGCCAAGGCCGGCATTCCCGATGCGGCGCTGCAGCCCTATGGCAAGTACATCGCCAAGGTCGACACCAGCGCCATCGGCGACTTCGCCTCGCGGCCGGACGGCAAGCTGATCCTCGTCACCGCGATCAGCCCGACGCCCGCCGGCGAGGGCAAGACCACCACCACGGTCGGCCTCGGCGACGGGCTGTCGCGGCTCGGCAAGCGCACCATGATCGCGCTGCGCGAGCCTTCGCTCGGTCCCTGCTTCGGCCAGAAGGGTGGCGCGGCCGGCGGCGGTCATGCCCAGGTCGTGCCGATGGAGCAGATCAACCTGCATTTCACCGGCGATTTCCATGCCATCACCAGCGCGCACAACCTGCTCGCGGCCATGCTCGACAACCACATCTACTGGAGCAACGAGCTCGGCTTCGACGCCCGCCACGTCGCCTGGCGGCGTGTCATGGACATGAACGACCGGGCGCTGCGCAGCCTCGTCTCCTCGCTCGGCGGGGCGAGCAACGGTTTTCCGCGCGAGGATGGCTTCGATATCACGGTGGCCTCCGAGGTGATGGCGATCTTCTGCCTCGCCACCGATCTCGCCGATCTCGAGGCCCGGCTCGGGCGCATCGTCGTCGGCCGCCGGCGTGACAAGAGCCCGATCACCGCCGCCGACCTCAAGGCACCGGGCGCGATGACCGTGCTGCTCAAGGATGCGCTGATGCCGAACCTGGTGCAGACGCTCGAGGGTACACCGGCCTTCGTCCATGGCGGCCCCTTCGCCAACATCGCCCATGGCTGCAATTCGGTGATCGCGACACGCGCCGCCCTCAAGCTCGCCGACTATGTGGTGACCGAGGCCGGCTTCGGGGCCGATCTCGGCGCCGAGAAGTTCTTCGACATCAAATGCCGCAAGGCCGGGCTGAAGCCCGATGTCGCCGTGGTGGTCGCGACCGTGCGGGCGCTGAAGATGCATGGCGGCGTCGCCCGCGACGCGCTTTCGGCCGAGAACCTGCCGGCGCTCGAGGCGGGTCTTTCGAACCTGGCGCGCCATGTCGAGAACCTCCGCAAGTTCGGCGTGCCGCCGATCGTTGCGATCAATCACTTCACTTCGGACACCGCTGCCGAGCACGCGCTGATCCAGAACTTCTGCCGCAACCATCTCGGCGTCGAGGCGGTGATCTGCCAGCACTGGGAGCGGGGTGGGGCCGGTACGGAAGAGCTCGCCGCCAAGGTGGCGACGCTGGTCGAGAGCGGTGAAGCGGATTTCGCGCCGCTCTATCCCGAGGCGCTGCCGCTGCGCGAGAAGCTGGAGAAGGTGGCGCGCGAAATCTACGGCGCTGCCGGCATCTCGGCCGATGCCAGGGTGAGCGCGCGCTTTGCCGAGCTCGAAGCCGCCGGCCATGGCGACCTGCCGATCTGCGTGGCGAAGACGCAGTATTCCTTCTCCGCCGACCCGACGCTGCGCGGTGCGCCGTCGGGCCATGTCGTGCCGGTGCGCGAGCTCAGGCTGGCGGCGGGCGCCGGCTTCGTGGTCGCGATCTGCGGGGACATCATGACCATGCCGGGGCTGCCGCGGCAGCCGGCGGCCGAGCGCATCCATATCGACGCGAACGGGCAGATCGAAGGGCTGTTCTAGCTGCTCGGGCTGCCGCGGGTGCCGCTGCGTAAATAAAGCGTAAACCATATCGCCGCATGGTCGTTATCGCCCTCCGATCCCCGGGCGGCGAGGCTGGAGATGGCTATCCATGCGTGTGCTCAATGCCTGGCGCAGCTGCGGCCTGCAGGCCCGCGTGCTCGTGCTGGTGCTAGCCACGCTGATCGGGATAGCGGTGCCGGCTTCCGGCATCTTCCTCTGGATCGTCAACGGCACGGTGGTGAAGCTCGGCACGCTCTTCGCCGAGAAACAGATCCTGTTCGATCGCTATCGCGGGCTGGAAGCGCTGATGCGCGAGGTCTCGCTGGCCGAGACGGTGGCCCGCGCGCCGGTCATCGTCGAATGGGCACAGGACGAGCTCGATCCGGAGAAGGCGAGGCGTGGCCTCGCCGAACTCGAGCACTACCGGCTTTCCTTCACCGACCGCAGCTATTTCGCGGTCGTCGACAAGAGCGGCAGCTACTACTTCAACGACAAGGACAACAGCTACGAGCATAACCGGCTGCGCTACGTGGTCTCGCCGGATGCGCCGCAGGACGCCTGGTACTTCAAGACGCGCGGGCTCGGCAAAGGCTGCCATCTCAACGTCAACCGCGACGAAACGCTCGGCGTCACCAAGGTCTGGATCAACTGCATCATCCAGAAGGACGGCAAGGTGCTGGGGCTGATCGGCACTGGCGTCGATCTCACCCAGTTCATCAAGGAGGTCGTCGAGTTCCCGCAGACGGGCGTGCAGAGCATGTTCGTCGACCTGCAGGGAGCAGTTCAGGCGCATCGCGACCCGCGCGTTGTCGACTTCCATAGTCTGACCAAGGACATCTCGGCGAAGAAGACGATCTTCAACCTGCTTGACCGCGATACCGACCGCGAGGCGCTGGCCGGGATGATGAAGCAGGTCGCGCGCGGTGATACGCTCGTGCTCTCGCGCTTCATGCAGATGGAGGGGCGCGAGGTGCTCGTCGGCGTCGGCTTCCTCGACCGGCTGGGCTGGTTCAACGTCACGGTGATGGATGTCGACGCGATCATCGACCGCAAGCTGTTCATGCCGCTTGCGGGCCTGATAGCCGCGATCCTGCTTGCCGCCGCGACGCTGATGACCCTGTTGTTCAAGCGCAAGGTGCTCGACCGACTCGCCTGGGTCGAGCAGGGGGTGGCGCGGCTGCGCGGCGGCGATTTCAAGGCGACGGCGCGCGAGGACGGCCATGACGAGATCGCCCGCCTCGCCCACGCCTTCAACGAGATGGCGCAGGCGGTCGGCGACAATACCGGGCGGCTCGAGGCGATGGTGCGCGAGCGCACCGAGCAGCTGGAACGCTTGGCGCAGTACGACCCGCTGACCTCGATCCTGAACCGGCGCGGCTTCGACCATGCCTTCGCGCGCGAGCAGAACCGGGCGCGGCGCGAGGGCAAGCCCTGCGGCCTGCTGATCGTCGATCTCGATCGCTTCAAGCGCGTCAACGACGAGCACGGCCACCAGGGCGGCGATGAGGTGCTGGTCGCCTGCGTGCAGCGGATGTCGTCGGTGTTGCGCAACTACGATGCCTGCGCGCGCTGGGGCGGCGACGAGTTCATCCTTTTGATCAGCGGCTGCGATGGGCCAGCTCTGTCTGCGATCGCGGCCAAGCTCGGGGCGAATCTGCGCGATGCGCCGGTGCCCCTCGCCGATGGCCGGATGGTCGCGGTGACCGCCAGCATCGGCGCGGTGCTGGTCGGCGAGGATGAGAGCCTTTCCGACGCGACCGCGCGGGCGGATGCGGCGCTCTACGAGGCCAAGCGCAACGGCCGCGACGGGTTCGTGCTGCACAAGTCGCCGCTGCGGGCGGCATAGCCGCAGCTCTAGGCCTCAGTCCCTTCAGTCGAAGGCGAGCTGCACCTTCATCGCCTTCGATTTGTCGGCGGCAAGATCGAAGGCCTCGACGGCACGCGCGATCGGGATCGAGGCGGTGAGCAGCGGCGAGAGGTCGATCCGGCCCGAGCCGATCAGCGCCACCGCCCAGTCGAATTCCTCATGGAAGCGGAAGGAACCGCGCAGGTCGAACTCCTTGGCGACGACGACGTTCATCGGCAGGGTGAAATTGCCGCCGACGCCGATCTGGACGATGACGCCGCCGGGGCGGACGACGTCGAAGGCGCCGGTCAGCGCGTGCTGGTTGCCGGAGGCCTCGAACATCACGTCGAAGCTGCCCTTGTCGGCGCTGTAATCGGCCTTGAGCCGGTCCGGCTCGGCCATGACGTTGATCGCGGTGGTGGCGCCCATCTTGAGAGCGATCGGGAGCGGCCCGTCGACCACGTCGGTGACGACGATCTCGCTGGCGCCGGCGGCGCGGGCGGCGACGACGGTGAGGACGCCGATCGGCCCCGAACCGGTGACCAGCACCCGCTTGCCGAGCAGCGGGCCGGCGCGCTTGGCCGCATGCAGGCAGACCGCGAGCGGCTCGGCGAAGGCCGCCTGTGCCGCGCCGATATGGGCGGGCAGCTTCACCGCCTGGCGCTCCTCGATGACGAGCTCTTCGCGAAAACCGCCCTGGACATGGGGAAAGCGCATGGCGCTGCCATAGAACAGCATGTCGAGGCAGTGCTGCTGCTGCCCGGCCTGGCAATAGCGGCAGCGCCCGCAGGAGCGGCTCGGATTGACGGCGACGAGATCGCCGGGCGCAACGCGCGAAACCTCGGCGCCGACCGCCTCGACGATGCCGGCGATCTCGTGGCCGAGGATCATCGGCTCGCGCACCCGGATCGTGCCGAAGCCGCCATGGAGGTAGTAGTGCAGGTCCGAGCCGCAGATGCCGCCGGCCTTGATCCGCACGCGCACATCGAGCGGGCCGAGCTCGGGGGTGACGGTCTCCTCGACACGGAGATCCTTCTCGGCATGGATGACGACGGCGCGCATGGAAACTCTCCCTGGAGGACCAGCGGCTATGCGGTCCCGGCGATTGTCTAATCGTTTTAAAACGCTTACCCAAGCCGGGACGAGGTGCCAAGCCACGAGACCGGGAGGATAGGATGTCGCTCAATCTGTTCAAGCTCGATGGGCGTATCGCCCTCGTCACCGGCTCCGGCCAGGGCATCGGCCTCGCCATGGCGGAAGGCCTCGCGGCAGCCGGGGCGCATGTCGTGCTGAACGGGCGTGACAAGGCCAAGCTCGAAGCCGCGCAGGGCGCGATTGCCGCCGCCGGGCACAAGGTCTCGATCGCCCCATTCGACGTCACCGACCAGAAGGCGGTGGAGGCCGGCGTCGCCGCGATCGAGGCCGAGATCGGCCCGATCGACATCCTGATCAACAATGCCGGCACGCAGAAGCGCGGCGCCTTCGTCGACTTCCCGGCTGAGGACTGGCATTTCCTCGTCGCCACCAATCTGCATTCGGTGTTCTACGTCACCCAGGCGGTGGCGAAGCGCATGGCGCCGCGCAATCGCGGCAAGATCGTCAGCATCGGCTCGGTGATGAGCAAGCTCGGCCGGCCGACCATCGTGCCCTATACCGCGACCAAGGGCGCTGTCGCGCTGATGACGCAGGGTCTCGCTGCCGAGCTCGGCAAGCACAACATCCAGGTCAACGCGATCGGCCCCGGCTACATCGTCACCGAGCTCAACAAGGCGCTGATCGCCGACGAGACCTTTTCGAACTGGGTCAAGAGCCGCACGCCGGTCGGGCGCTGGGGCGAAACCAAGGAGCTGATCGGCGCGGCGATCTTCCTGTCCTCGGAAGCCTCCGACTATGTCAGCGGCCATCTGCTGATGGTCGATGGTGGCCTGACCAGCGTGGTCTGACGACGCCGCGGCGCCGTCAGCGCCTCGCGGCCACATAGGGCACGAGCTCGGTCAACGCCGAAATGGTGAGATCGGCGGGCTCGCCGAGCTGCTCGGGCTGCATGCGCAGCGCCTTGAACATCGCGGCCGGGCCGATCTCGCGGCTTACGAGTTCGGCGCGCAGCGCGGCCTGCGTGATCCGCTCGATGCGGGCGACGGTGAGGCCATAGGCCTTGGCGCCGGCAATGTCGAAGCCGTTGGAGGAGACGAACAGGATCTCCTCGCGCGAGAGGCCGAGCCTGTCCTCGACGAGGCGGTAGCCGCGCGGGTCGGGCTTGTAGACTCTGATCTCGTCGACGCTGATCACCGTTTCCAGCAGGCCGTCGATCCCAGCGTGCCTGGTGAGGTTCGCCAGCATGGACGGGCTGCCATTGGAGAAGATGGCGAGCCGTGTCGGTGCGAGGCCTTTCAAGGCGTCGAGCGCTTCCGGATAGAGGGCGAGCGCGTCATAGGCGGCGGCGATACGGGCGAGAAGCTCGGGGGGCGCTTCGAGCCCGAGCGTCCGCAGCGTGAAGTCGAGCGAGGCCCGGGTGACGCTCCAGAAATCCTCGTAGCGGCCCATCAGCGAGCGCAGCCAGGTGTATTCGAGCTGCTTCAGCCGCCAGATCTGGGTGATCGTGCCGCCATGGCCGGGGAAGGCGGTGTCGGTGACACCGGCGACCGACTGGACGTCGAAGAGCGTACCATAGGCATCGAAGACGACGGCCTTGATCGGCATAGTGTTTCCTTCCGTTACCCTGTCTTGTCATCCCGGGCGACCGCAGGGAGACCCGGGATCCATGCCTGAACCGTTCCGGAATGGATCCCGGCTCTGCACCGCTTCGCGGCTTGGCCGGGATGACTAGCTTCTGGATGATAGCGCTCGCCTTGGCCGCGCGGAGCGTGATATCCGCACAAGCACCTTTTCGCAGATGCACAGGTTGCCAAGATGTCCAGCCGCCCCGTCATGCTGATGATCCTCGATGGCTGGGGCTGGCGCGACGACGCGAACAACAATGCCGTCCTTCTGGCGAAGACGCCGAATTTCGACCGGTTCTGGAGCTCCTCGCCACACGCCTACCTGCGCACCAGCGGGCTCGATGTCGGCCTGCCCGAGGGGCAGATGGGCAATTCCGAAGTCGGCCATCTCAATCTCGGCGCCGGCCGTGTCGTGATGCAGGACCTGCCGCGCATCAACCAGGCGATCACGGACGGCAGCCTGAAGCAGGCGCTGGAAGCCAGCGGCCTGATCGCCAAGCTGAAGGCGAGCGGCGGCACCTGCCATCTCGTCGGCCTGGTCTCGCCGGGCGGCGTGCACGCCCATCAGGACCATGCGGTGGCGCTGGCGAGGCTGCTGGCAGAGGCCAGTGTTCCGGCCGTGATCCATGTCTTCACGGATGGCCGCGATACGCCGCCGCGCTCGGCCGGCGACTATGTCGCGGCGCTCGAGGCGGCCCTGCCGGCGCAGGTCAAGATCGCGACCCTGTCCGGCCGCTATTACGCGATGGACCGCGATAATCGCTGGGAGCGGGTCGAGCTCGCCTGGAAGGCGATGGCGCTCGGCGAGGGCGAGCAGATGCCGACCGCAGCCTCGGCGATCGAGGCTGCCTATGCCGCCAATGTCAGCGACGAGTTCATCAAGCCGGCGGTGATCGCGGGCTTTGGCGGCATGAAGGACGGTGACGGGCTGCTCAGCTTCAATTTCCGGGCCGACCGCATCCGCGAGATCCTGGCGCCGCTGCTCTTCGCCGAGTTCAGCGGCTTCCCGCGGCCCAAGGCGCCGAAACTCGTGGCCGCCGTCGGCATGACCTCCTACAGCTCCGAACTCGATCCGCTGATGCCGGCGCTGTTTTCGCCGCAGAGCCTGGCGAACGGGCTCGGCGAGACGGTGGCTGCGGCCGGGCTGAAGCAGATCCGCTTCGCCGAGACCGAGAAGTACCCGCACGTCACCTATTTCTTCAATGGCGGGCGCGAGGAACCTTATGAAGGCGAGGCGCGCAGCATGACGCCGTCGCCGAAGGTCGCGACCTATGACCTCCAGCCGGAGATGTCGGCACCGGAGCTGACGGAGAAGGTGGTCGCCGCGGTCGAGAGCGGGACATACGACCTGTTCGTGCTGAACTTCGCCAATCCCGACATGGTCGGCCATACCGGCGTGCTGGCGGCGGCGATCAAGGCGGTCGAGACGGTCGATGCTGGCCTGGGCAAGATCGCGGACGCGATCCTCACCAAGGGCGGCGCGCTCTTCGTGACGGCTGATCACGGCAATGCCGAGCTGATGGTCGATCCGGTGACCGGCAATCCGCACACCGCGCACACCACCTTCCCGGTCCCGGCAATGGTGATCGGCAGTGGGGCGAAGGCGCTGGCCGAAGGCCGCCTCGCCGATGTCGCGCCGACGCTGCTCGCCTTGCTCGGGCTGAAGCAGCCGGCCGAGATGACGGGCGCCTCGCTGCTGCGCTGACGCCGGCTGGTCCTTCTGGCGGGATCAGCCTGCTGCGACTGTTGCGCCGCTCTGGGTAAAGAACGAGCCCTGCGCGGCGAGGGCGCGGCTCGCAGCACGCATCGATTCCGCCTCTCCGCGTCCGATCTCGTCGAAACGGTCCGCGAGCTCGTCTAGGGCCTGTACGGCTCTGCCGGGTTGCTGCGCCGCATTGGCGACGCGCGCCAGAGCCAGCCGGATAGTGTGCGCCGTCGTTGGCGCGAGATCGGTTTCCGCCAGCATAGCGCGCAGGCGCAGCACCGCCATGCCGACTGCGAAGACCGCAATGCCGCCGTCCTCCTGGGTGCTCGCCCGCTCGCCCGCCTGCTGCGATAGGCGCACCAGCCGCAGCAGCCGGTGATTGAGCCGGGCCCGCCAGGTCGCGGCGCGCAGCGCCGCCTCGGGCGCGCTGCAGTGATCCTGCAACTCCTTCAGCATCATGCCGGCGAGTACCTGCAGGCGCTGGCGCGCATCGGTGGGGAAGATGGTGCGGAAGGCGATCAGGGTCAGGAACGGCGCCGACACCACCGCGAGCGCGGTGAAGACGGTGCTCGCCAGATCTCCCTTCAGCGGCAGAGCTGGCTGGGAGAGCAGCAACAGGGCCATGCAGTAGTCGATCGAGCCCAGCATCGTCCGCCGGTGCGCCATCGGCAGCGCGCCGATCATGATGAAAGGCATCAGCATCAGGACGAGCTCAAGCTCGCTCGTCGCGTGCGGCCAGACCAGCCAGCGGCAGGCGAGAGCGGCAAGGGCGCCGCAGGCCTGTCCGACCAGCACCTTGCGCATGATCAGCGCCGGATTCTCCCAGGTCGAGAACAGCGTCACCATCACCGAGGTGCCGAGCAGCAGCAGGGCGCCGGCCTGCCAGCCGGTGACCACCCAGATCGTGCCCAGGCCGAGCATGATGCCGCCGGCGCGCAGGGCCGCCTGGCGGGCGCCGACCCAGTCGCGATGCAGGATGACCGGGTGCTCGATGCGGGCCGGCCGAATTTCGCCGTCGCTGACGCCGACCCGCTCCTTCGCGGCGGCTTCGAGGCGCAGGATCGCATCCTGCAGGGGCGGATGTTCAGCCGAGAGATCGGCGGCACGTTCGAGCAGGGTTAGAACCTCGGCGACCGGTGCTGCGGCTTCCAGCGCGTCGGCCGCCTGTTCGAGCAGTTCCTGCACTGGTGCGGCGCGCAGCGTTTCCGGCGCCGCCCTGAGCCAGACCAGTGTCGAGACCAGGGCGGAGATCAGGCTGCGAATGCTGCGGGCCGAGCGCCGCGAGCGGAGCGAGCCGGCGCCGTGCGGCTCCAGCGCCTCGTCGAGCAGGGCGAGCTGCCGCAGGATCTGCCGCTGCTCCTCGGCGCCGGGTTTCGTCCCCGAGAGCAGGGTCGCAAGCTGGCGCAGCACGCGGATGGCCAGTTGCCGCGCTTCGCCGGCGACGGCGTCCTCGCCCTCCTTCGGCGCGAAGAGAAGGCCGACGATGAGGGCCGTCACGATCCCGGTCAGCACGGTCAGCAGCCGGTCCGCTGCCAGAAGGAGGATATGGTCGGGGCGGCCGACATCGAGCAGCACCACCATTGCCGCCGAAAAACCAGCGATGAGGGCGCCATAGGAGACGAAGCCGCGCAGCAGATTGCCTGCGAAGGCGCAGAACCCGACCCAGAGCGCCAGCCCGAGCATGACCGGCAGCGGCTGGCCACCGGAGAGCAGCATCAGGAGGACACCGACCGCGGTGCCGGCGAGCGTGCCGACGCCGCGGAAGAAGGCCTTCTCCACCAGCATGTTGCGAGCCGGCTGGGCCGAGGCGAAGACGGTCATCGCCGACCATTGCGGGTGCTCCAGCCCGAGCGCCCAGGCGGCCAGCAGCGCGAGGCAGGCGGCGAAGCAGGTGCGCAGCGTGAAGCCGAGGCGCCCGGTATCGAAACCGAGCCTGGTGAGGGCGGGAAGGGCGTTCATGGCATGCGGCACTGCATCAGGCTTGCCGCGAGAGCGGCGGAATCCGCTCCCAGCTTTCCACCACCGCAGCAGCTTTGTCACCGCGCGTGGCGGGCGCCGCCAATACACATTGCCGCGTGGCGGGCTCAGAAGCTGTAGGCCACCTTCAGCTTCAGCAGGTGCTGGCTGAAATTGGTGATGTCGAGATTGCCGGGCTGGCCCTTGGCCTTGCCGGCGAGCTGGACATTGTAGGCCGCGGAGATCGCGAGCGCCTTCGTCGCCTGCCAATAGACGCCGGGTCCGGCGAACGTGGCGTAGCCGACATTGTCACCAAGGCCGAGCGCGTCCTGGCGGCGCTGATGGCGGAGTTCCGCGCTGAGATAGATCCCGTCGACAACCTGCCAGGAGAGCGAGCCGGCGAGCGTCAGGGTCGACGAGCGCCGATAGGGGTTCGGGCCGGTCCAGGTCAGGTCCTGGGAGAGGTTGAGGGCGGCATAGAGCTTGCCCCGGATGAGGGCCGTGTCGGCGAACAGGCGCAGGCCGGTGTTGTAGGTGGTGAAAGGGCCGGCGCCGCTCGGGTCGGTGCGGTTGAAGCTGGGATCGACGATCACGGTGAGGCCGATGCCGTTGCGATCGCGGCCGAGCAGGCGGTACTTCATCTCGAGGCCGGCGCCGAGGCTGCGCGTATCGGCTTTCGCGCCGGCGATGGTCGCGTCGGTGTAGCCGCCGAGCAGGTAAGGGCCGATCTCGACGCAAGGGACGAGGCCGTAGGAGCCCTGCAATTGCAGGCCATGCGCCGCCTGGCGGCCATCGCGGACACCGAAGCCGCCGCCATAGCTCAGGCTGACGCCGAAGGAGCCGGGATCGACGACCTCCGAGCCCGTGGTGAAGCCGAAGGCATCGATCGGGATGCTGTCGCTCTCGGTGCAGGCCGAGGGCGGCGGCGCGGCCGGCGCCGTCCTGCCGGCGGGCAGGTCCGCGGCGAGAGCGGGTACAAAAGCTGCAGATGCGGCAAGGGCGAGGAGAGCGAGCCGGAGCGGCATGCGACGGGCGCTTTCGAACGGGAACGAGCTGTCAGTCGCGTCAGCATGCGCCCACGCATTCGCTGCCGCGAGAGGCCGGCCGGGGCGAACGCTGCATTGCGCCGGATTGTTGCCGCCGGGCAACATCGAACGGGAGGGGGCGGGCGCGTCGCCGCCCGTGTTCAGGCGGCAGGTGCCAGCGCCTGCAATCGCGCGAAGGCGACCGGCGCGATTTCCGCCAGCTCAGCGACTGATTTCCAGGCGGCGGCATGGACCTCCTCCTCCTGCGCGACCAGCGGCAAGGCGGGGTCGGCGAGGAAGAGATATTGCAGGTCGTGATGGATATGGGCGGGCTCGCCGCGCGAGGGCTTGCCGGGCACCTCGTGGCTGTCGATGGCGAAGGGCAGGTCCCCGCCCTGATGCCAGGGATGGAGAACAAGCCCGGCGACGCCAGTCTCCTCCACAGCCTCGCGCGCCGCCGATTCGTGGAAGCGCGGCGCCGGCTCGTAGTGCCCGCCGGGCTGGAGCCAGCGGCCGATCACGACATGGTCGATCAGCAGGATGCGGGCATGATCCGGCGAGAGCACGAAGGCGCTGGTGGTGACGTGCCCGGGAAAGGTGTCGCGTTCGGCGAGGGCGTGGCGCTCGCCGATCTGCCAGCGCAACAGGGCGAGATGCTCGCGCGGGCCGGCGACCTCGGCGCGATAGCGCGTCACCAGCGGCTCGAGACGGCCGAGGAAGTCGAGATCGGTCATCGGAAAGCTCAGGGCAGTTGCAGGCGATAGCGCTCGAAGCCGCCATTCTTGGCGCCGTCATAGCCGACGATGACATCGAGCCGGCCGCCGCGCTGCCCGAGGATCGTCACTGCTTCCGCCTTGAGGCCGGCGCGCTCGGGCAGGTCGCCCAGCAGCCTGGTCCCGTCGGGCTTGATCGGGTCGACCAGCAGGAGGGAGTAGGGCAGGGCCTGCTCGGCCGCTGGCCCGACCAGGGCCAGCAGGCGCCCGTCAGGCAGGGCGGCGAGATCGCGGATGCCGCGGTCGCGCTCGGCGGGAATGGTGACCACCGTGGGGACGACCGTCGCCGGCGCATTGCCGGGGGCGAACAGGGCATCGACCGGCGCGCCGACCAGGAAGGCTTTTCCGGCAAGCGAGGGCGCGCGCAGGCCGGCCCACAGGATCGGGCCGGTGACGGCGACGCCTTCGAGATTCATGCCGTTCTCGTCGTTCAGCGCCCTGCCGAAATAGGGCGCGGCATCGCCGGCCTGGCGCAGCATGTCGCTCAGCCGGTAGGTCAGCTCGATCTTGCCGGATGGCGTGCCGGCTTCGTCGACCTTGAGGCGAGCGAGATGGAAGGCCGACAGCCGGAACTCGCCCTTGTTGCGCGAGCAGCCATGGGAGCCGGCGACATAGAAGGCGCCGGCCGAGAAGGTGACGGCCTCGCCATCCAGCTCGGCGAAGGGGCCAGCTTCCTTGCAGATGCCGCTCGGTGGGGTTCCCAGCGTCGAATCGGAGGCCTTGTCGCCGATCAGCGGCACGGTCGCGCCCGGCGTGACGCGGTTCTCGGCGATCTGGGCGAATTGCGCGAAGGAGCCTTCGTCATTGATCACGAGGCAGCGCAGCGTCCCGGTCGCGGACGGCATGCAGGCAAGGCCACTGAGATCCACCGCCGTCTTGCCAGGCTTCTTGCCGGAGAAGTCGCCATCGGCCCGCAGGCGCTGTTCGGGCTTAAGCGTGATGGCTGCAGCGACGGCGGGACAGAGCAGCGTCGAGGCGAACAGGAGGGAAAGCAGGCGTGACGACATGGGGTGTCCAAGCGGCGGCGGAGAATCAGGCAAGCATATCAGCGAGCCCGGAAATGGCTCGCCCGCAGCCTCGCGGATTGCAAGGCTGCGGGCCAGTCTAGGCGGGAAGGTGCGCTGGAGCGAGCGGCTCGGCGCAGATCCGACCATTATCGCAAAGCTCGCCCGCGTTCGGGAACGGGATCTAGCGGCGCCTGCCGGCCCATTCTTCGTAGAGCCCGGCCTCGCCTTGCGGCCGCAAGGGGCGCAAAGGCAGCGATTGGGCCTGCGGCTCCCGGGCCATCTCGGCATAGATCTTGGCGGTGGAGAGGCCGAAATCCTCGCCGTCCTCGTTCGAATAGGCGAAGAAGGCCGCCTTGACCCCGGTCATGTGCATGGCGGCGAGGCACATCGGGCAGGGATGGCCGCTGGCATAGATGGTGGCGCCATCGAGCCGGGGCGAGCCGAGCGCAGCGCTCGCCTGCCGGATGGCCTCGAGCTCGGCATGGGTGGTCGGGTCGTTGGTCTCGTGGATGCGGTTGACCGCGCGGGCCACGACGACGCCGTCGCGGACGAGGACGGCGCCGAAGGGGCGCCCGCCCTGCAGGGCATTGTCGCGGGCGAGGGCGACCGCCTCGCGCATGAAGTCTTCGTCGGACATTGGCTGCTCCCGCCGTTCGGGGACCGGCGGGCGCCGCATCGGCGACGCCCGCCGGAGGATCAGCCGAGTTTGGCGTAAGCGGGGACGGTCAGGAAGTCCTCGAATTCCGGGGCGAGCGAGAGCTTGGAAAACAGCTCGATCGCCTCCGGGAAGCGGCCCTTGTCATAGGTTTCCGCGCCTAGTTCGCCCCTGACCCGTTCCATTTCCTCGGGCATGCAGCGCTTGAACAGCTCGGCGCTGACCTTGGTACCGCCGTCGACCTCGACGCCGTACTGGACGAACTGCCAGATCTGGGCGCGGCTGATCTCGGCGGTCGCGGCGTCCTCCATCATGTTGTAGATCGGCACGGCGCCGCGGCCGCGCAGCCAGGCCTCGAGATACTGCACGCCGACGCGGATGTTCTCGCGGAAGCCGGCCTCGGTGCGGGTGCCCTCATGCACTTCCAGCAGGTCCGCGCGGCCGACGTTGACGTCCTCGCGCTTCTTGTCGAGCTGGTTCGGCTGCGGCATCAGCCGGTCGAACACCTCCATCGCCACCGGGACGAGGTCGGGATGGGCGACCCAGGTGCCGTCATGGCCG
Source organism: Allobosea rubneri (assembly GCF_032464875.1). Lineage (NCBI taxonomy): Bacteria > Pseudomonadati > Pseudomonadota > Alphaproteobacteria > Hyphomicrobiales > Alloboseaceae > Allobosea > Allobosea rubneri. Next base: position 40,940 of record NZ_JAWDID010000008.1, on the reverse strand, counting down.
TCGCCGGCCTCGCGCTCCTTGTCGGCCTTGACCTTGGCGAAGGCGGCGGCATTGGCCTCCGGATTGTTCTTGACCGGGATCTGGGCGGCCATGCCGCCCATGGCGAAGGCGCCGCGGCGATGGCAGGTCTTGATCAGCAGCAGCGAATAGGCGCGCAGGAAGGCCTTGGTCATCACCACCTGCGAGCGGTCGGGCAGGACGAAGGCCTTGTTGCGGGCGAGCTTCTTGATGAAGGAGAAGATGTAGTCCCAGCGGCCGCAATTGAGGCCGGCCATGTGCTCGCGCAGCTCGTAGATGATCTCGTCCATCTCGAAGGCGGATGGCAGGGTCTCGATCAGCACGGTCGCCTTGATCGTGCCGGCCTTCAGGCCGAGCGCGTTCTGGGCGGCGACGAAAACGTCGTTCCACAGGCGCGCCTCGAGATGGCTCTCGAGCTTGGGCAGGTAGAAATAGGGGCCCGAGCCCTGGGCCAGGGACGCCTTGGCGTTGTGGAAGACATAGAGGCCGAAATCGACCAGCGCGCCCGAGGCGATCTCGCCGTCGATCTCGATGTGCCGCTCAGGCAGATGCCAGCCGCGCGGCCGGATGATGAGGACGGCGGGCTTGTCCTTGAGCTTGTAGGCCTTGCCGGTGGTGGCGTCGGTGAAGTCGATCTTGCCGGCCCAGCGGTCCTTCAGATTGATCTGGCCTTCGACCATATTGGCCCAGACCGGCGAGGAGGCGTCCTCAAAATCGGCCATGAAGACCTTGGCGCCGGAGTTCAGCGCGTTGACGATCATCTTGCGGTCGACCGGGCCGGTGATCTCGACGCGACGGTCCTGCAGGTCGGGGGGGATGGCTGCGACCTTCCAGTCGCCCTCGCGGATATGCTTGGTCTCGGCCAGGAAATCCGGGGTCTCGCCGGTGTCGAAACGCTTCTGGCGCTCGGCCCGCACGGCCATCAGGCGCTTGCGCGTCTCGTTGAAACGGCGCTGCAGATCGGCGACGAAGGCGAGCGCGTCATGGCTCAGGACCTCGTCATAGCGCGCGGCGAGGGCGCCCTTGACGACGACGCCCTTGGGCAGTGAGAGGCTGGGCGCGGGGTTGGACATGGCAGGCTCCTTCAGGCGTTCGAACGCTTACGGGAGCATTATGCGCCGGATTATTTTATCCAGAAGTGCAGGAAATTGCCGAGGACCTTTTCCGGAATGAACAAGATGGGCCGCCGCCCGCTGGACGGCGACCCGGTCTGGCGCGCCTGACGGATCAGAACCGGTAGGTGACGCCGGTGCCGAAGATCCAGGGGTCGATCTTGGCCTTGCCGGTGATCACACCATTATTCACCTTCACCTTGGGCTCAAGGAAGATCTTCTTCACGTCGAAATTGATGCCCCAGTGCCGGTCGATCATGATGTCGACGCCGGCCTGCAGGGCGAAGCCGAACGAATCCTTGAGGTCGAAGCTGTTGAAGCCGCCCTTGGCCTTCTCATCGAAGAAGACGGTGTAGTTGATGCCGGCGCCGACATAGGGCTTGAAGGCCCCGATCGGGTCGAAATGGTACTGCAGGGTCAAGGTCGGCGGCAGCAGCCAGGCGGAGCCGATGCGGGCGCCCGCGAGAGAGCCCGCGCCCTTCACGTTATGCGGGGTGACGCCGAGGATGAGCTCGACCGCGATGTTGCGGGTGAAGAAGTAGGTGATGTCGAGCTCGGGCACGACCGAGGTCGAGATCTCGACATCGCCGCCGACGATCGGCACGCCGCCGGCCCGCAGGCTGGCCGATTCCTGCGGCATCACGACGAGCGCGCGGCCGCGGATCATCCAGGGGCTCCAGGGATCGATCGCGGTCATCGAGGGCGCGGCCTTGCGCGAAGGCAGGTCGGAGGCGGCGGCGCCGAGTGTCGTCGCGCCCAGGAGCGCAGCTGCGAGCGAGGCGAGGGCGATACGAGACGTCATCGGAAGGGATCCTGCACGGTGGGGCCGCTTGAGGCGGTGCAGATCGGTTCGACCATGCAGGTGGGCGCCTGATCTTTGACCTCTGTCAAAGATCAGGGCCGGGACGGCGGAACCGGGAAGAGCGTGGCATTTTCGTGACAATGCCGTCGCGAAAACCGCTCTGGCGGCGACATGGCTTCGGGGCATGGCCGGCCCGGACGTCGGCGCGACGAGATGAAGGATCCCAGAATGACCGCCACCCGCCTCGGACTTCTCGTCGCCACACTCGTCGCCGGGCTGGCCGCAGGTCCGGCCCTTGCCCAGAATCGCTGCGCCGTGACCGATCCGACCGGCACGCCCCTCAACATCCGCGAGACGCCGAATGGCGACATCATCGGCCGCGTCACCAATGGCGTCGGCGTCCGGGTGGTGAATTCCAGCTTCGACGAGCGCGGCCGGCCCTGGGTGCTGATCCGCCCGCGCGGCACGAGCCAGGTCGTCGGCTGGGTCTATCGCGAGTTTGTTTCCTGCTATTGAGGCCGCGGCAAACTCTACTCCGGCGGCCGTCCGTCGCGACCTTCTGCGCTTCCGGTGCTCACGGACTAATGTCCGCTGCGCTCCGGTTCTCGAAGATCAGGACGGCCCGACTCACCGGAGCGCGTTTTCCGCTGGCCTCAAGGCCTCTCAGCCAGACAGAAACGCGAACCGCGCCAGGAAGGCCTGCTGCGCCACTTCCGTAGGCTCGGGCTTCAGCAGGTCGAGGACCTCGCGCGGCAGCGCCTGCGGCCGCCCGAAGAAGCGCAGTGCCTCGGCCCGCTCGAAACCGGCGAGCTCGGTCGCCTCCAGGAAGGCGGCGACGTGGTCGGCTTCCTTGGTCTTGCGCTTCACCAGCGCAGGTGTCGCCGCCGGCAGGGAAAAGCGCAGATGGATCGCGCCGAGCAGGCGCAGCTCGACGCCCTTGTAGGCATCGCCCATCACCGCCTTGAACGGCGAGATCATGTCGCCGATGACGTATTCCGGCGCATCGTGCAGCAGCGCCATCAGCCGCCATTGCGACGGCCAGTCGGGGTTGAGATGGCCGGCGATCGCCTCGACCAGCAGGGAATGCTGCGCCACCGAGAAGGAGTGGGCGCCGCGCGTCTGGCCGTTCCAGCGGGCGACGCGGGCGAGGCCATGGGCGATGTCCTCGATCTCGACGTCGAGCGGCGAGGGATCGAGCAGATCGAGCCGCCGGCCCGACAGCATGCGCTGCCAGGCGCGCGGAGGGGCTGGGGGCTTCGCCATGGTCAATTGGCCGGCGCTGCTTCTGTCGGTGCGATGGACTGGCGCGAGGCCCTGATGTCGTCAAGGCTCGCGCGCGGCCGACCGTCCGACAGGAAGTTGTCGTCGCTCAGCCAGGCTTCGATCGCCTCCCGGTGCAGGGGCCATTCGTCATCCAGGATCGAATGCCAGGCGACATCGCGCGGTGCTCCCTTGACGATCGCGGCGCGGCGCCAAACGCCTTCCTGGCGAAAGCCATAGCGTCCGGCGGCACGCAACGAAGCCGCATTGCTCGCAGCGCAACGCCAGACCATCCGCCGGTAGCCAAGATCATCCATGGCGTGCCGGATGAGAAGGTAGATCGTTTCGGTCGCCGCGCGGGACCGCTGCAGGCGTGGAGAGAACCAGATGCTGCCGATCTCGATGGCGGCGTCGGCAGGGTACACGTCGCAAAGGGACAACCAGCCCTCGACGCGGCCGCTGGAATCGGGCCGCACAGCCCAGAATGGCTGATCATCGCGGGACGACAGATCCGTGAGCAGCGCGGACAGGGCTTCGATCGTCGCAGGCGGTCCATAGCGCAGGAACGACCAGGACGCCTCGGCATCTGCCGCCGCCTCCCACAGCTCGTGCAGATGGTCCTGTCCCAGGGGCTCGAGCGTGACGTGGCTCCCCCGGTGGACGCAGCGCTCCGGAAAGGGCCAGCGACGCACGGCCTGTGGATACTTCGACATCCAGCTTGCCTCGCCTAGCGGCTGTCGCGCGCGAGAGCCGCGCATTCCTGCCAGCGGAAGCAGCCGGTGAGGTGGTCGTTGACCATGCCGCAGGCCTGCATCACCGCGTAGACGATGGTGGGGCCGCAGAAGGTGAAGCCGGCAGCCTTGAGCTCCTTGGAGATCGTCTTCGACACGGCGGTCTCCGCCGGCACCCCCTCATGGGTCCGGAAGGTATTCTGGATCACCCGGCCGTCGAGATGCTTCCAGAGGAAGTCGGTGAAGGGCTGCTTCTCGCTGATATCGAGATAGGCCCGCGCATTGCGGATCGTGCCCTCGATCTTGCCGCGATGGCGGACGATGCCGGCATCGGCCAGCAGGCGCTGAACATCGGCCTCGCCGAAGCGCGCGACCTTCTCCGGCTCGAAGCCGGCAAAGCCCGCCCGGAAGGCGTCGCGCTTGCGCAGGATGGTGATCCAGGACAGGCCAGCCTGGAAACCGTCGAGCATCAGTTTTTCCCAGAGCGCGCGGGAATCGTATTCCGGCACGCCCCATTCGGTGTCGTGATAGGCGAGGTAGAGCGGATCGCTCCCCGGCCAGACGCAGCGATATTTGCCGTCCGGTCCCTGGACCGCCTCGCGCCCGCTGATGACGTCGCTCATGCCGCGGCTCCGAATTCAGGCTCGCCCGGGAAGGGGAAGCGGATGAAGGCGGGCTTCTGCAGGGTGAAGGCGAGGCCGCCGGCATCGAGCTCATGGCCTGCAGTGAGCGCATCCGCCACCCGGTCGAGCCGGAGCAGGGCAAGGCCGCGCCCCCTGGCGCAGGAGCCGACGCGGCCGAGCAGCTTGCCGCCGGCGCTGGCCTCGACGCCGTCCTCAGGGTTCAGGCCCTCGCTGAAGACCACCGGCACGACCCGCGAGCGGGCCGTGCCCCGGTGCTGCATGCGCGAAACCACCTCCTGGCCGATGAAGCAGCCCTTCTTGAAGGAGACGCCGCCGAGTTGGTCGAGCAGCGCCTCGTGCGGGAAGGTGTCGCCATAGGCGAAGTCGCGCCCGCCATCGGGAATGCCGAGCGCGATGCGGCGGGCGTGATAGTCGTCCATCTCGCCGCCGGCGATCTCCTCGACGCCGTCGCGGTCGGTGATCGCCCGGTCGCCGAGTTCCGGCAGGCGCGGATCGGCATAGCGCAGCCCGGCCTCCTCCGGCAGACGGCCGCCATCGCCAGCGACGATGACGGCGGTGCTTTCGGTGAGGTCGTCCAGCGCCACCTTGGCGCGCAGCTTGTAGAGTTTCAGGCGCTTCATCAGATCGGCAGTCTGGAGGAGCGGGCAATCGAGCAGGAAGCCGCCGCCATCCTCCTCCGTCACGGCGACGACGAGAAAATCGCCGATGATCTTGCCCTGCGGTGTCAGCAGTGCACCGTAGCCGGCCTTGCCGGGCGTCACCTCGTCCATCTCGTTGGTGACGATGTTCTGCAGAAAGTCGCGGGCATCGTCGCCGCTGACGCGGATGACGCCGCGGTCGACCAGTCTAATCGCCGGCATGTCGGACCTTACGCTTCGTGGTGGCTGCGGCTGGGCGCCGTTCGTTGGGGATAGTTAGGTCGCTTCGGCGCCGTCCTCAACCAGTCCCGCGCCGGCAATGGCGATGGCGATGCGGTTTTCCCTGGGCTCGCCAGAAAACGGGTGCCCTCGGGCGGAAAAGCGATGAGGCCGAAAGGCCCTCGCACGGCCTGCTGACAATGGCTCCGTTCCTGCCAGAATGGCCTTCGCCAGCGTCATGGAGGCCGTGCCATGCCGAAGCCGTCCTTCGATCAAGCCGGGCTGTTCAGCGATGCGGCACGGCGGGCCGCATTCTTCCGCGAGACATTGCCGGATCGGCGGCAGCGGCCGCTGGCCGACTATGGCGAGATGCTGCGCAGCCTTGCAGCGCCGACGCCGGAAACGGGTCTGCCGGCCGACGAGGTGATCGGAGCGCTCGACGAACAGATGCAGCCCGGGCTTCACGCCATGGCGGGCCGGCGTTTCTTCGGCTGGGTCATCGGCGCGTCGCATCCTGTCGGCGTCGCGGCCGACTGGCTGGCCAGCGCCTGGGGCCAGAACGCGGGCAATCATCAGGCATCGCCGGCGGCCGCCGCAACGGAAACCGTCGCGGCCGGCTGGCTGCTCGACCTGCTCGGACTGCCGCGGGAAGCGTCCGTCGGCTTCGTCACAGGGGCAACGGTCGCCAACTTCGTCTGCCTCGCAGCGGCGCGTAGCGAGGTGCTGCGGCGCGTGGGCTGGGATGTCGAGGCGCGGGGCCTGTTCGGGGCGCCGCCGATCAAGGTGGTGATCGGCGACGACGCGCACACCACGGTGTTCTCGGCACTGCAATTGCTCGGGCTCGGCCATGACCGCGTCGTCAGGGTCGCGACCGATACGCAGGGGCGGATAGAGGCCGAGGCCTTCGCCGTGGCGCTCAAGGCCAGCGAGGGGCCGGCGATCGCGGTACTGCAGGCCGGCCAGATCAATACGGGCGCCAGCGATCCTTTCCGCCGGCTGATGCCGTTCGCGCACAGGCACGGGGCCTGGATCCATGTCGACGGGGCTTTCGGGCTCTGGGCGCGTGCCAGCGCGCAGACAGCCGAACAGGTCGCCGGTGTCGAGGAGGCCGATTCCTGGGCGACCGATGGCCATAAGTGGCTGCAGACGCCCTATGATTCCGGCTACGCGATCATCCGCGACAGCCAGGCGCATCGTCGCGCGATGACGGCGGCGGCGAGCTATTTGCCTGAGGTCGCGGCGGGCGAGCGCGATCCCAGCCATTTCGTGCCGGAGCTGTCGCGGCGGGCGCGGGGCTTTCCCAGCTGGGCGATGATCCGCCATCTCGGCCGGGCCGGCATCGCGGCGATGATCGAGCGGCACTGTGCCCTGGCACGCCGCATCGCGCAGGCTCTCGAGAGCGAGCCGGGGATCAGTATCCTCAACCAGGTCTGCCTGAACCAGATCGCTGTGCGCTTCGGCTCGGAGCTGCCGGTCGCGGAGGGCGATACGCTGACGCAGGCGGTGATCGCCCGGCTGCAGGCCGACGGCACTTGCTTCGCGGGGGGCGCGAGGTGGCGCGACCGCGCGATCATGCGGCTCTCGGTGATCTCGTGGCAGACTGATACCACGGATGCCGACGCCACGGTGGCCGCGATCCTCTCCGCCTGGCGCGCCTGCCGCGGCTGAGTTCAGCGGCGGCCCTGTCCCGCTCGCCGCCTCCATTTCGACGCGCCGACGATGGCAGCTTCCACTGCTGCAAAAAAAATGCGCCCGGATCTGAAAAAAGCTTCGGCGGCCTGTCGATCTCGCCGCGCCTCGTTCGACGTGAAGACAGAGGGCAGGAATTCTCCTGCTCCGGACACCAAGGCAAAGCGAACCCTAGAGGCAGGAGAAGACGGATGCGCGTCATGGTTCTGGTCAAGGCCGATAAGGACAGCGAAGCCGGCGTGATGCCGAGCGAGGACATGCTCACCAAGATGGGCGCCTATAACGAGGAGCTGGTGAAGGCCGGCGTGATGCTGGCGATGGACGGGCTTCATCCGAGCGCGAAAGGTCTGCGCATGCGCTTCTCGGGCGCGGAGCGGATGATCACCGACGGCCCCTTCACCGAGACGAAGGAACTGCTCGCCGGGTTTTGGATCTGGCAGGTCCGTTCCTTCGACGAGGCGATCGAATGGCTGAAGCGCGCGCCCTTCGACGGCGGCACCGAGATCGAGCTGCGGCCGGTCTTCGAGATGGAGGATTTCGGCGAGGTGCTGACGCCGGAACTGCGCGAGCAGGAAGAGCGGGTGCGCGCCGAGGCGGCGAAGCTCGCCAGCTGAACTTGGCCCCCTGTCAAAGAATGGCCGTAGCGCAGCTCGGCCGGTCCGTTCACCGACCCAAGGAGAATTCCGATGCGTTTCATGATTCTGGTCAAGGCGACCAAGGACAGCGAAGCCGGCGCACCGCCGAGCCAGGAGCTGCTCGAAGCGATGATGGCCTACAATGAGGAACTGGTGAAAGCCGGCATCATGAAGGGCGGCGATGGCCTGCAGCCGAGCGCGAAGGGCGTGCGCGTGCAGTTCGATGGGCCAAAGCGCGCCGTCGTCGACGGGCCCTTCGCCGAGACCAAGGAGCTCGTCGCGGGCTACTGGCTCTGGGAATGCGCCTCGCTCGACGAGGCGATCGCCTGGGTCAAGCGCTGCCCCAATCCGATGCCCGGCCCTTCCGAGATCGAGATCCGGCCGCTCTACGACCTTGCCGATTTCGGCGAGATCGTCACGCCGCAGACCGAGGCGACCTGGCAGCGGCTCAAGAGCGAGATCGGCGACTAGAGGCGTTAAGCCGCCCGACGGCCGCCGTGGCCCGGGCGGCTTGCCAGCCGGCGATCCTGATGCTGTCTATCGCAGCCGATGTCGGCGAGCGATACACACCGCACTATCGAGGCGGTCTTCAGGATCGAGGCTCCCAAGCTGATCGCCGGGCTGGCGCGCGTCACCCGCGATGTCGGCCGGGCGGAGGAGCTGGCGCAGGACGCGCTGGTCGCGGCGCTGCAGCAATGGCCGGGCGAGGGCGTGCCGCGCAATCCCGGCGCCTGGCTGATGCAGGCCGCCAGGCACCGCGCCCTCGATGGGCTGCGCCGCGACAAGATGCTGAAGCGCAAGCACGAGGAGATCGGCCGCGATCTCGACGAGGAGGCCGATCCGATCGTCGAGATCGAGGAGGCGCTCGATGACGAGGTCGGCGACGACCTGCTCAGGCTGATCTTCACCGCCTGCCATCCGGTGCTGGCGGTCGAGGCGCGGCTCGCGCTGACGCTGCGCCTGATCGGCGGTCTGACCACCGAGGAGATCGCCCGCGCCTTCCTGGTGCCGGAACCGACCATGGCGCAGCGCCTGGTGCGGGCGAAGAAGGCGCTGGCCGAGGCGAAGGTGCCCTATGAGGTGCCGCATGGGCCGGAGCTCGCAGAGCGGCTCGGCTCGGTGCTCGAGGTCGTCTACCTGATCTTCAACGAGGGCTATTCCGCGACCGCTGGCGAGGATTGGGTGCGTCCGGGGCTGTGCCAGGAGGCGATGCGGCTCGGGCGCATCCTTGCCGGGCTCGCACCGCAAGAACCCGAGGTGCACGGCCTCGTCGCCCTGATGGAACTACAGGCCTCGCGCCTGCGTGCCCGGATCGGCCAGGACGGCCAGCCGGTGCTGCTGCTCGACCAGAACCGGGCGCTCTGGGACCATCTGCTGATCAATCACGGCCTCAAGGCGCTGGAGACGGCGCGGGCGCTGGCGCCGTCGCCGGGGTCTTACGTCCTGCAGGCGGAGCTTGCGGCCTGCCATGCCCGGGCCCGCAGGGCGGAGGATACCGACTGGGCGCGGATCGCGGCGCTCTATGGCGCGCTCGGCGCGCTGACGCCCTCGCCGGTGATCGAGCTCAACCGGGCGGTGGCGGTCGCGATGGCGGAGGGGCCGGCGGCCGGGCTCGTGCTGGTCGATGCGCTGGCCTCGGCCCCGGCGCTGAAGAACTACCACCTGCTGCCGAGCGTGCGGGCCGATTTGCTCGGCAAGCTCGGTCGCCATGGCGAGGCGCAGGCCGAGTTCATCCGCGCTGCGGGCATGACCAGGAACCAGCGCGAGCAGGCCCTGCTGCTGGCGCGGGCGGAGAAGGCGGGTGTTGCCGGGAAGGGCGAGAGCATCGGACCGAAAAGTGGAAGCCACTTTTCGGGTGAATCCGATGCTTAAACAAAAGGCTGGATCGCCAACTTGCGTCCAATAAAGCGCGCGGCGATCTAGTGGCGCGTGCCGGTCGTGAAGGTGCCGGTGCGGAGCTTTTCCGGCAGGGCCTCGGCGAAGACGGCGGTCGCCTCCTCGCCATAGGTCTCGACCAGCGTCCGCATCGCCGCGAACAGGGCGGCATGGGCGAGCGCATCGGAATCGAGCCCGTCCTGACGGCCTTCGACGAAGGCGTCCTCGATGTAGCAGTAAGCGACGCGGCGAGCGTCCCTCACATCTTCGGCGAGCAGCGGGTCGAGCGGCAGATCGTCGGAGAGAACGGACATGAAGGCTTCAGAACCCGGCAGGCGACAACGTGGCGCGGTTTCGATCGGACATGCGATTCGGGCGTGTCCAGTTCGAGCGATGATCCGAAAGTTTATAGGTGGAGCCACCGCCGGGCGCCATCATGGTCTTTAAGAAAGGTTAATTTGCAGGGGAGAGTTTTGAAGATGTGCGGCATTCTGGCACAGAATCAGCCGCCAAAGCGCCCGGCCAGGGCCCGCGCCAGCTTCTCGCCCTCGCCGGCGAGGCGGGCGGACGCCTCCTGGCTGCCTTCGCCGCAGACCCGGTGCGTCGCCGAATAGGCCCGAAAACCGCGGTTGTAGGCGCTGGCCAGCCGCTCGCGCCGCTGCGGGCCGCGCCCTTCCGATTCGAGCAGCGCCGCCATGCGCTCGCGCCAGTCCTGCGCCTCGCGGGCGCCGCACAGCGTGCGCAGATAGGCGAGCGAGCCCATGATCTCGGCGAGCTTGAGCAATTGGGGCTCATAAGGAGGCGGGGGCGCCTCGGGTTCGGGCGCCGGCGCCTCCTGGCGCGGCGAAGCGGGCGGAGACTGGCGCGGCTGATTCTGTTGGCTCAAGGCCGGCCCACCGGCGAGGAGCGCGCAAAGCAGGGCCGAGCCGAGGCGCCGCGCCGTCATGGGCCGCCGGTCTCCTTCGCGAAGATGGCGGCGGCGCGGCGCAGCACGTCGCCGAGTTCGCGCGTCGTCGGAATGCCGCCGAGCCGGAGCGGATCGGCCCACATCACGGCGCCCGCCTCAGGCCCGGGCTTCGGCTCGCCAGCGAGCCATTCCCCGACGAAGGAGGCGACGACGAAGTGATGCGTCACGGCGCCCTGCGGATCACGCCCCATGATCTCGACATGGCGGTTGAAGCCGATGATCCGGGCGCTGACGCCGACCTCTTCCTCCAGCTCGCGCAGGGCCGCGGCCTCGAGGTTCTCGCCGAGCTCGACCTTGCCGCCGGGCAGCGACCAGAGCTGGTCGGCCGGCGGCTTGGTGCGGGTCGCGAGCAGGACCTTGCCGTCACGGAAGACGGCGACCGAGGCGGCCAGTACCGGGCGCACCGGCTGCTTGCCGGCCGCCGGGAAGGGGATGATGCGGCCGCCCTGCGCGCTCAAACGTGCTGCCCGCCATTAATGTGCAATTCGGCGCCGGTGACGTAGCTCGAGGCGTCGGTGCAGAGGAAATAGATCGCCTTGGCGACCTCCTCGGTCTTGCCGAGCCGCTGCATCGGCAGCTTCTCGACGATCTTTTCGGTCCCGGGCGAGAGGATCGCGGTGTCGATCTCGCCGGGCGAGATCGCGTTGACGCGGATGCCGAGCGGGCCGAAATCGGCCGCCATCTCGCGGGTCAGGCTGGCGAGAGCCGCCTTCGAAGTGGCGTAGGCCGCGCCGGCGAAGGGATGGACGCGCGAGCCGGCGATCGAGGTGACGTTGACGATCGTGCCCTTGGCCGCGGTCAGTTCGTCGAGCAGGCCGCGCGCCAGCATGATCGGCGCGAAGAAATTGACCTGGAAGACCTTGTGCCAGTCGTTGAACGAAGTCGTCGCCGCGCCGAGGCGCGCGCCGCCGGCACCCTTCGGCGAGATGCCGGCATTGTTGACCAGCGCATGGAGCTTGCCGCCCTCGGCGGCGAGGCGCTTCTTGATCTCGGCGATGCCGCGCATCGTGTCCTCGGGGTCGCCGAGATCGATCTGGACATGATCATCGGCGCCCGACGGCCAGGGGCACTTCTCCGAGAACGCCTGGCGCGAGCAGGAGAGGATGCGCCAGCCCGCCATCGCGAACTGCATGACGGTGGCATGGCCGATGCCGCGGCTGGCACCGGTCAGCAGCATGACCGGGCGCTTGCCCGGCTCGGTCTTCGGAAAGTCGAATTTCGGCATCGGCATGTCGTGGGACTTCCCTCAGGGGTAGAGGCGGGTCTTCGTCCAGGCCTCGCTCGGCGAGGCGCGGCGGAAGACGATGCGGTCGTGCAGCCGGAAGGCGCCGTCGCGCCAGAATTCCATATACACCGGCGTGATGCGAAAGCCCGTCCAGTGCGGCGGGCGCGGGATTTCCCCGACGCCGAACTTCAGCGCATAGCTCGCGACCGATTTTTCCAGAGCGAACCTGCTCTCCAGAGGCCGCGACTGCTGCGAAGCCCAGGCGCCGATCCGGCTGTCGCGCGGGCGCGACTGGAAATAGGCATCGGCCTCGGCATCGCTGACCAGCGCGACCGGGCCGCGGATGCGGATCTGGCGGCGCAGGCTCTTCCAGTGGAACAGCGCCGCGGCCTTGTTCTGGCCGAGCAGTTCCTCGCCCTTCTGGCTCTGCGTGTTGGTGTAGAAGACGAAGCCGTCCGGCCCGCGGCCGTTCAGCAGGACCATGCGGACATTGGGCAGGCCGTCGGCGTCGACGGTCGCGAGCGCCATGCCGTTGGGGTCGTTCGGCTCGGAGGTCTTGGCCTCCTCGAACCAGCTCTCGAACAGGGCGAAGGGCTCGCTGGCCTCGGTGAAGTCACCGCTCGTTAACGCATTCACGTGCTTAATCCTCGAAGGTTTCAGGAAGCGTCGGGCGAGCGCGATCCGTAATGCGATTTGAGTTGCGAGACATATATAGGCCCGCAGGGCGAGCGGGCCAGAGCCCGTATGAGCGCAGCCCGGTTGCGCGCCGGGCATCCTTCGCCGGGGCGCTGCTGCTGGCGCTGGCTTCGGCCGGCTGCTCGATGTCCTTTCCGATCCTCGGCTTGTCGAGCAAGGCCGAGGACGAGGTCGCCATGACCACCTCCTCGGTGCTGCCGGCACGCGGCGGGCCGGAGCATGGTCCGCTGGTGGCGCTGGCGCCCGATCTCGGCCCGGAAGACTGGCGCCGGGCGGAAGGCGCGATGGCGCTCGCGCTCGACCCGCAAGGCAATGGCGCTCCGGTCTCCTGGGACAACGCCCAGAGCGGCATGAAGGGTACCTTCACCCCGGTGGGCGGGCCCTTTCTGAAGGAAGACGAGATCTGCCGGGCCTTCCTCGCCTCGATGGCGCTGCAGAGCGGTCCGGTCAGGCTGCAGGGTACGGCCTGCCGGCCTTCCGGTGGGGAATGGGCGGTCAAGGACGCCAAGACCTGGAAAGGCGCGGCCTGAGCGCAGTACCCCTGTTGCCAACGCGCCACAGTCACCCCATCTAGGAAGCGCTTCCGGCGTGCCGGGAGACTCAATTCATCAGGGGTGCATGTATGCGTGATCCGTATCAGGTTCTGGGCGTGGCGAAATCGGCGAGCGATGCCGAGATCAAGAAGGCGTATCGCCGCCGCGCCAAGGACCTGCACCCCGACCGCAACCAGGGCGATCCGAAGGCCCAGGACCGCTTCGCCGAGCTGAACGGCGCCTATGAGATCCTCGGCGACGAGGACAAGCGCAAGCAGTTCGACCGCGGCGAGATCGATGCCGAGGGCAAGCCGAAATTCTCCGGCTTCGAAGGCATGGGCGCCGGCCGCGGCGGCGCGCGCCAGGGCGGCTTCGAATATCATTTCGGTCAGGGTGGCTCGCCCTTCGGCCAGGGTGGCGATGCCGGCTTCGATCCCGCCGACATCTTCGGTTCGCTGTTCGGCGATGCGGCGCGCCGTGGCGGCCGGGGCCGCGCGAGCCCGCCGCCGAAGCCGCCGGAGCAGAGCTTCACGCTCGAGGTCGCGCTGGCCGATGCGGTCAACGGCGCGACGCGCCGGGTCAAGCTGCCGGGCGGCCGCGAGGTTGAGGTGACGATCCCCGAGGGCGTCGCCGACGGCAAGGTGATGCGCCTGCGCGGGCTCGGCCAGCCGCACCCGGTGACCGGCGAGAGCGGCGACGTCTTGATGACGATCAAGGTCAAGCCCGATTCGCGCTTCACCATCGACGGCCATGACCTGCGCAGCCGCGTCGCCGTGCCGCTCGCCACCGCCGTGCTCGGCGGGCCGGTCCATGTGCCGACCCTGTCCGGCGCCGTCGAGATGAAGGTGCCGCCGCTGACCAGCACGACGCGGCAGTTCCGCCTGCGCGGCAAGGGCCTGCCGACCGGCAAGAAGGGCGAGTCCGGCGATCTCTTCGTCGCGCTCGACATCGAGATGCCGGCGGAGGATGCCGAGCTCACGGCGCTGATGAAGGCGCGCGCCGGCTGATCTGATCGTGCCGGGCGAAGTCCTCGCCCGGCCGGCCGCGGCAGACCATAGGTAACCCGGCTGCGCGGTCGCCGGTTTCGCTTCCCGGCCGAATCCGCCTCTTATCCAAAGCGTTAGAACCGGCCCGCAGCGAAAAGCGGTTCCCAGTTTTCGCCGCCTGCTCTAAGAGACCCTCCGGTTCGTCCAGTTTGAAGGTCTCAGATGGCTGATTCCAGCAGCGCCGCCCCCACCGCCAACCTGCTCAAGGGCAAGCGCGGCCTCGTCATGGGTGTCGCGAATAATCGTTCGATCGCCTGGGGCATCGCCAAGGCTGCCGCCGACGCCGGCGCCGAACTCGCCTTCACCTATCAGGGCGATGCGCTGAAGAAGCGCGTCGAGCCGCTGGCGCAGCAGCTCGGCGGCCATGTCGTCGGCCATTGCGACGTCACCGACGGCGCGTCGATCGACGCGGTCTTCGCCGAGATCGAGAGGCTCTGGGGCAAGCTCGACTTCGTCGTCCACTGCATCGCCTTCTCCGACAAGGACGAGCTGACCGGCCGCTATGTCGAGACGACCGAGGCGAACTTCACCAAGTCGCTGCTGATTTCCTGCTACTCCTTCACCGCCGTCACCCAGCGCGCCGAGAAGCTGATGACCGATGGCGGCTCGATGCTGACGCTGACCTATTACGGCGCCGAGAAGTGGATGCCGCATTACAATGTGATGGGCGTCGCCAAGGCTGCGCTGGAATCGAGCGTGCAGTATCTCGCCGCCGATCTCGGTCCTTCGAAGATCCGCGTCAACGCGATCTCCGCCGGCCCGATCAAGACGCTCGCCGCGTCCGGCATCGGCGATTTCCGCTACATCCTGAAGTGGAACGAATACAACTCGCCGCTGCGCCGGACGGTCACCATCGAGGAAGTCGGCGAGACCGCGGTCTTCCTCGTTTCCGACATGTCGCGCGGCATCACCGGCGAGATCATGCATGTCGACGCCGGCTACCATGTCGTCGGCATGAAGGTGCCGACGGCACCGGACATCACGCTCGACAAGGGCGAGTGAGCGCAGGCGCGCCGGTCATCGGACCGCGCTGAGCCACGCCGACATTGTCCCGGAGAAGCCGTGTGGCGGCGCTGCTCCGGGATCCATCGGATAAGGTGTCGGGCTTTGTGATGGGCGCCCTGTGCCCGTTTCGCCGTTCGCCGACCTAAAGACGCTGCGGCCGCCCGAGCATGGCCTTCAGCCGCGCCGTCTCCGCATCGTCCCGTTTGACGTCGCTATCCGCGGTTGCCGCCAGCAGCGCGCCGACCCTGAAGCCCCCGATCATTTCATCCGGCGCGATCTCGGCGAGCGGGGCCAGCACGAAGGTGCGCTCGGCGATGCGGGGGTGCGGGATCTGCAGGCCGGGACGGTCGATCATCTGGCCGCCATAGGTCAGGATGTCGATGTCGAGCGTGCGCGGCCCCCAGCGCTCGCGGCGCTCGCGGCCGCTCTCGCGCTCGATGGCGAGGCAGAGATCGAGCAGTTCCTCGGCCGAGAGCGAGGTTTCCAGCAGCACCGCCATGTTGCGGAATTCCGGCTGGTCGAGCTTGCCCCAGGGGGCGGTGCGCCAGACAGAGGAGAGGGCCGCCAGCCCGATCGCGTCATGGTCGCGCAGCCGCGTAAGCGCCGCGGCGAAGGCGGAGACGGGATCGCCGAGATTGCCGCCCAGGCCGAGCGTCGCCTCAAGCCTCACGCTGGAAATCCAGCTTGATGCCGACCGATTCCATCCGGCCGGGGATCGGAGGCGAAGGCTTGCGCAGGGTGACCGAGACGCGGGTCACAGGCGGGTATTGCGCCAGGATCGCATCGGCGAGGGCGCGTGCCGCGGCCTCCAGCAGTTTGAAGCGCTTTGCCGAGAAGGTCCGGGTGACGAGCGCGACGACCTCGCCATAGTCGACGGTGTCGGCAAGGTCGTCGCTGACCGATGAGGCGCGCAGGTCGCAGTCGAGGACGAGGTCCATCGAGAAGCGCTGGCCGAGGCGGCCCTCCTCGGCGAAATGGCCGTGATAGGCGTAGAGGTCGAGCGCCTCGATGAAGATCTGACCGGTCGCGCTCATGCCGTCCTCCTGATCGCGGCCCAGATCTTGAGCGCGTCGACATGTTCGTCGATGTCATGGGCCCGGATGATCGCGGCGCCGCGCATCACCCCGTAGAGATGGGCGGCGAGGGTGGCCGCGAGCCGCTCGGCCGGGATCTTCTTGCCGGTGACTAGGCCGAGAGTCGATTTCCGGGAAGCGCCGAGCAGGACCGGGCAGCCGAGCGCGTTCGGCAGCCGGTCGAGCTTCTCGATCAGGGCGAGGTTCTGCTCCGGCGTCTTGCCGAAGCCGATGCCGGGATCGAGGACGATCTGCCCGCGCGGGACGCCGGCGGCGACGGCGATGCCGATCGACTTTTCCAGGAAGCGCAGGACATCGGCGAGGATGTCGATGCTGGCATCGATGCCGTCACGGTTGTGCATCAGCACCATCGGCGCGCCGAAACGGGCCGCGACCTCGGCGATGGCCGGCTCGCGCTGGGCTCCCCAGACATCGTTGACGATCGCGGCGCCGGCCTCCAGGGCCGCCTCGGCGACGTCCGCCTTGTAGGTGTCGATCGAGATCGGCACGGGGCTCGCTGCCGCGATGCCGGCGATGACCGGCAGGACGCGGGCGAGCTCGGTCTCGGCCTCGAGACGCTCATGGCCGGGTCTCGTCGATTCGCCGCCGATGTCGACGATCTCGGCGCCTTGTTCCGCGAGCTTCAGGCCATGGGCGATGGCGACGGCAGGATCGGCGAAGAGGCCGCCATCGGAGAAGGAATCGGGCGTGACGTTGACCACGCCCATCAGCAGGGGGGCGGATCCGAGAGCGAGCCTGCGGCCGTCCGGCAAGGTGAGAGAGGTGTTCATGCGGCGACCTGGAGGGGCGAGAGCCGCCTATACACAGGCTGCGCGGCCCGGGCCACCGGAAAGCTCGCATGCGTGTGAGGCAGCCCTGCGGCGCTTTCGCCGCTTTGACGCTGCGGGCGCCAGCGTGCATGAGGCTGCGCATGATGCGCATGTCGATTCCGGGCCGCCTTTTCCTCGTCCGCCATGGCGAAACCGATTGGAACCGCGAGGGCCGCCTTCAAGGCTCGCAGGACATCCCACTGAATGCGCTCGGCCGGATGCAGGCGGCGGAAGTCGCCGACCGTCTGCGGGCACTGAAGCCGGAATTCGCGACAAGCGCCTATGTCGCCTCGCCGATGCATCGCGCCCGCGAGACGATGACCATCCTGCGCAACGAGCTTGCCCTGCCGCCCGACGATTACCGCATCGACGAGCAGCTCAAGGAGCTGACCTTCGGCGATTGGGAGGGCTTCACCTGGCGCGAGATCCGCAAGAGCGAGCGCGAGCTCGCCCAGGCGCGCGAGCGTGACAAATGGGGCTTCGTGCCGCCCGGCGGCGAGAGCTACCGCATGCTGGCGGAGCGCATCCGCCCGTCGCTGGAGGGGATGGCGCCCGATACCGTGATGGTGAGCCATGGCGGCGTGGCGCGCGCCGTGCTGGCGTTGATCGGCGCTGTCGACCCGGCGGAAGCCGCGAAGGTCGAGATCTGGCAGGGCAAGATCCTGGTCGTCGAAGGCGACAAGGCGAGCTGGAAGTAACCGAAAGCCAGGCTCCGAGAGGAGCCCTTAACCGCGTTTCGGCTTGTCCCTCCGGCGTTCATAGGGCATTCATCGCGGACCGAGCAGTTACGCTCGCCGGGGAGCCGCGCGGCTGCGGCGTTCATGGTCAGGGTTCGAGCGGGCGCGGGCGCGAAGGGGATGCGTCCGCATCGGCATGGATGAAGGTGCGGCTTAGCCGCCGGAGGCCGGAATGCGCAGCGGGTTTTCCGGAGCCCGACCGCACGGCGCCGGTCGCTGCCGTTGCGGGGCAGAATGAACGAGATCAGCGCAATTCCGGCCGATGATCCTGCCAAGGGCGCCCGGCCGCTGGCGATGCTGGCAGGCGAGAAGCTGCCCGAGCTGATCCGCGACGAGGTGCTGGCGGAGATTTTCGCCGCGACCGTCGCGAGCCGCCCCGACCATACGGCGATGATTTCCGGCGCGCGCCGGCTCACCTACGCGCAGGTCTGGGAGCAGGCCCAGGCGCAGGCGCGCGGGCTGGCTCTCGCCGGCATCGGCCCGGGCGACATGGTCGGGCTCTGGATGTCGCGCGGCATCGATCTTCTGGTGGCGCAGATCGCGATCACCCTGTCCGGTGCCGCCTGGCTGCCCTTCGATGCCGAGGCGCCCGTCGAGCGCATCACGACCTGCCTCGACGATGCCAGCGCCAAGGGGCTGGTGACGCAAGCGGACTGGAAGGCGAGGGCGGCCGCCACCAACCGCACGGTCTGGTCTCCGCAGGAGCTTGCGGCCGCGAGCGACGGCACCTTGCCGCCGGCCCGCCCGGCCGGGCTGACGCCCGACCATCCGGCCTATCTGATCTACACCTCGGGCTCGACCGGCGTCCCGAAGGCGATCGTCATCAGCCATCGCAATATCTGCCACTTCCTGCGCTCCGGGAACGTGCTCTACGGCATGGGGCCGGACGACATCGTCTTCCAGGGCGCCTCGGTCGCCTTCGACCTGTCGATGGAGGAGATCTGGACGCCCTATCTGGCCGGCGCGACGCTCTTCGTGGCCTCGCCGGAGATGATGGGCGATGCCGAGAAGCTGCCCGCGATCCTGACCGAAGCCGGCGTCACGATGATCGACACGGTGCCGACGCTGCTCGGCATCCTCCCGGCCGACATTCCGTCCCTGCGGCTGATCATTCTCGGCGGCGAGGCGCTGCCGCCGGCGGTCGTGCAGAAATGGTCGAGGCCCGGCCGGCGCATCCTCAACAGCTATGGGCCGACCGAGGCCACGGTGGTCGCGACGGCAGCGCTGGTCGAGCCCGGCGAGCCGGTTACGATCGGCCGGCCGATCCCGAACTACACCGCTTACATCGTCGACGAGGAGATGAAGCTGACCGGAGTCGGCCAGCAGGGCGAATTGCTGATCGGCGGGCCGGGCGTTGCCAAGGGCTATCATTTGCGGCCCGAGCTGACGGCCGAGAAGTTCATCGCCAACCCGTTCGGCGGCACGGAGGATCCGATCCTCTACCGTTCGGGCGACGCGGTAAGCCTCGACGAGAACGGCAATATCGTCTTCCACGGCCGCATCGACGACCAGGTCAAGATCCGCGGCTTCCGCGTCGAGCTCGGCGAGATCGAGACCGCATTGTCGGATGAGGCCGGCATCAGCCAGGCGGCGGTCGTTCTGCGCACCGATGACGGCATCGAGCGGCTGGTCGCCTTCCTGGTCGGCGAGCCCGGCGTGCAGCTCGAGGGCGCGGTGCTGCGCGCCTCGCTGCGCGAGAAGCTGCCGCCCTATATGATCCCGGCGCATTTCGAGCCGATCGGCTCTCTGCCGCGCATGGTCTCGGGCAAGGTCGACCGCAAGATGCTGAAGGCGGCGCCCTTGACGGTGCCGGCCGCGAGCGGCGAGCAGGAGCCGCCGCGCAACGAGACGGAAGCGACACTGCTCGACGCCGCCAAGCGCGTGCTCGGCGCCCAGGCCCTGCCGCTCGAGGCGGATTTCTTCGTCGATCTCGGCGGCCATTCGCTGCTGGCGGCGCGCTTCATCTCGATCGTGCGCGAGACGCCGGCGCTGGCCGGCATCACCCTGCAGGACGTCTACGGCGCGCGCACCTTGCGGGCGATGGCCGAGCTGCTCGACAGCCGCGGGGCACAGGTCGCCGAGGATCTCTCCTTCACCCCGCCCTCGTTGCTGCGCCGCTTCCTCTGCGGCCTCGCCCAGGCGGCGGCGCTGCCGATCATCATCAGCCTGTCGACGGCGCAGTGGCTCGGCATCTTCGTCAGCTACATGCTGCTTTCGGGCGAGGAACTCTCGCTGGCGGGGCAGGTCTTTGCGCTGCTCGGCATCTATGTCGCGATCACGATCTCGACCGGGTTCATCGCGATCGGCCTGAAATGGCTGGTGCTCGGCCGGACCAAGCCGGGCGTCTACCCGCTCTGGGGCGTCTATTATTTCCGCTGGTGGTTCGCCTCGCGCGTCGCCGGGCTCGTCCACATCAAATGGCTGCAGGGCACGCCGGTGATGCGCTTCTACTGGCGCCTGCTCGGCGCCAAGGTCGGGCGCGACGTCATCATCTCCGATTACGAGGCCGGCGCTGTCGACCTGATCGAGCTCGGCGACTACACGACGCTCGGCTCCAAGACGACCTTCGCCAATGCCGAGGCGGTCGGCGCCAACCTGATCATCGGGCGGATCAAGATCGGCAAGGACGTCTATGCCGGCTCCTCCGTGGTGTTCGGCCATGACTGCGTCGTCGGCGACCATGCCGAGATCGGCGACCTGACCCCGATCGCGCCCGGCATGACGGTCGGCGAGGCCGAGATCTGGGATGGTTCGCCGGCCCGCAAGACCGGCATGGTCGACGTCGCGGCGCTGCCAGAGCAGGCCAGGGCCAGCACCGGGCGCCGCGCCCTGATGACGCTGTTCTACATCGTCATGCTGATCGTGCTGCCGCCGATCAGCCTCTTGCCGATCTTCCCGGCCTTCTGGCTGTTCGACAAGATCGACAACTGGGTCGCGACCTGGTCCGAAGTCAGCTATCTCTGGTATCTGCCCTTCCTGACCTGGCCGACGGCCATCGGCCTGATCTCGATCACGGTCTTCCTGATCATCGCGCTGCGCTGGCTGATCCTGCCGCGCGTCAATTCCGGCACCTATTCGATCCATTCCGGCTTCTACGCCCGCAAATGGACGGTGGCGCTGGCGACCGAGGTGACGCTGGAGACGCTCTCCTCGCTGTTCGCCACGATCTACATGCGCTTCTGGTACCGGATGATGGGTGCCGGCATCGGCAAGGGCTCGGAGATCTCGACCAATCTCTCCGGCCGCTACGACATCACCGGCATCGGCGCCGGCAACTTCATCGCCGACGAGGTGATCTTCGGCGACGAGGACATGCGCCGCGGCTATATGCGCCTCGACCTGACGAAGACCGGTGACCAGGTCTTCGTCGGCAACGATGCGGTGGTGCCGCCCGGCTCCGTGATCCCCGACAAGGTGCTGATCGGCATCAAGTCGAAGCCGCCGGCGAACGAGCTGATGTCGCCCGGCGACACCTGGTTCGGCTCGCCGCCGATCAAGCTGCCGACACGGCAGAAGGTCGATCTCGGCGCCGACTGGACCTACAAGCCCTCGCTCGGCAAGAAGCTGGCGCGGGCCGGCTTCGAGGCGCTGCACACCTCCTTCCCGGCGATGCTGTTCATCACCTTCGGCACCATCGCCGTCGACCTCGTGCTGCAGCAGAAGATCTTCGACCGCGACTGGGTCGGCCTCGGGCTCGCCTTCATGGGCTGCGCCATCGTCATCGCCATCATGCAGGCGCTGATCTGCGCGCTGATGAAATGGTTGCTGATGGGCGTCTACAAGCCGGTGATGAAGCCGATGTGGTCGTTCTGGGCGATGCGGACCGAGGCGGTCTCGGTGCTCTACTGGGGCCTCGGCGGCAAGGTGCTGTTCGACTATCTGCGCGGCACGCCCTTCCTGCCCTGGTTCCTGCGCCTGTTCGGCGCGCAGTACGGGCAGGGCGTCTGGCTCGACTCGACGGATATCACCGAGTTCGACTGCATCAAGGTCGGCGATTTCTGCACGGTCAACGCCCATTCGGCGCTGCAGACCCATCTCTACGAGGACCGGGTGATGAAGGTCGGCCGGGTTCATCTCGGCAAGGGCGTCTGCGTCGGTGCCGGAGCGACCGTGCTCTACGACACCCATGTCGGGGATTACGCGCAGATCGGCCTGCTGACCGTGATCATGAAGGGTGAGAACATCCCGGCGAATACGCGGTGGGAAGGCGCCCCGGCCGTGCCGGCCAAGGCGGCGCATTAGGGGCGCTGAAGCCGGCGCAGGGTCGCTCAGAGATTGCCGAGCGGCAGCCCGATCTCTTCCGGTCGCAGGGAGCGCACCGCGCCTTTTGGGAGGTCGCCCAGCGGCAGGGCGCCGATGCCGACACGGACGAGGCGCTGAACCTTGGCGCCGGCCGCCTCGACGATCCTCCGAATCTGCCGGTTGCGGCCCTCGTCGATCACCATCTCGACCCAGGCATTGCGCCGGCCGTGGCGCAGCAGGGTTGCGGCCCGGGTCGTCAGGCGTTCCTCGCCGTCCGTGGCGCCGGCCCGCAGCCGCGCCAGCATCGCCTCGTCGGGAACGGTGTCGATCTGGACGTGATAGGTCTTCTCGACGCCGGAAGCGGGGTCGAGAATAGTCTGCGCCCAGCGCGTGTCGTTGCTCATCAGCAGCAGGCCCTCGCTCGCCTTGTCGAGCCGGCCGACCGGGGAAAGGAAGGGCAGGTCGAGCCCTTCCAGGCAGGCATAGACGGTCTCGCGCCCTTCCGGGTCGTGGCGCGTCGTCATCATGCCGCGCGGCTTGTTCAGCATCAGGTAGACGCGCTGCTCGGCCGCAATCGCCTCGCCGTCCACGGCGATCCTGGCGCGGCCCATGTCGAGGCGCAGCGACGGGTTGCGGGCCGGCCGGCCATCGACCCTGACGCGGCCGTCGAGGATCAGGCGCTCGGCTTCGGTTCGCGAGCAGTAACCGAGCTTGGAAAGGGCGCGCGCGAGGCTGACGGGTGCCGGACCCGTGCCTGGGAATGGGGGCATGATCTGCGTTCCGGCCGGGCAGGACTGGCCTGCCGGCGCCCGCGCGAGGCGGGGGTAGAGCGAGGTTCGGCGGAGGCGCGCGGATACGGAGCCCGTGCGGCCTTGGCCGATCTGATGCGGAGAGCGGGTCCGTTTGCGACGTCCGTGGAATGCGCGTCGTGGCCGGCCCGGGCCACTTCCCCGAACGCAGCGCCTGTCGGCTGGCTCGGGGCTAGGCGCCCGCGATGATGACACTCCCGGGGCGCCAGGAGCGCGACAGGATGCAGATATTGCGCTTCATCGGGCCCAGAAGCGCCAGCATAGCGCGGCTGTCAACGCGCATGGTGCCGCAGGAAGGCAGGCCCGGACGTCGCGCGGGCCGGTCGTTGACCCGCTGCGATGCTGACCTAAGGGTTTCGCGCAGGAGCAATCCGGCCTATGAGCCCAAGGCGAAAACACGTCGGGTTCCCATGTCGCACAACAGCTTCGGCCATCTCTTCCGCGTCACCACCTTCGGCGAGAGCCATGGGCCGGCCATTGGCTGCGTCGTCGATGGCTGCCCGCCGCTGATCCCGATCACCGAGGCGGAGATCCAGCTCGAGCTCGACCGGCGCCGTCCCGGCCAGTCCCGCTATACGACGCAGCGCCAGGAGCCGGACGAGGTCCGCATCGTCTCCGGCGTCTTTGTCGACGAGGCGAGCGGCGAGCAGGTCACCACCGGTACCTCGATCGGGCTGATGATCGACAATGTCGACCAGCGCTCGAAGGACTATTCCGAGATCAAGGACAAGTACCGGCCGGGCCATGCCGATTTCACCTATGACGTGAAGTACGGCATCCGCGACTATCGCGGCGGCGGGCGCTCCTCGGCGCGCGAGACGGCGATGCGGGTCGCGGCGGGTGCGATCGCCCGCAAGGTCGTGCCCGGCCTCAAGGTCCGCGGCGCGCTGGTGCAGATGGGGCCGCACAAGATCGACCGCGACAACTGGGACTGGGAGGAGGTTTCGCGCAACCCGTTCTTCTGCCCCGATGCCAAGGCCGCCGCCTTCTATGCCGATTATCTCGACGGCATCCGCAAATCCGGTTCCTCGATCGGGGCTGTGCTCGAGATCGTCGCCGAGGGTGTGCCGGAGGGGCTGGGCGCGCCGATCTACGGCAAGCTCGATGCCGATATCGCGGCGGCGCTGATGAGCATCAACGCGGTCAAGGGCGTCGAGATCGGCGAGGGATTTGGCGCCGCCGAGCTGTCCGGCGAGGACAATGCCGACGAGATGCGCGCCGGCAATGACGGCAAGCCGCTGTTCCTGACCAATCATGCCGGCGGCATCCTGGGCGGTATCTCGACCGGCCAGCCGGTCGTCGCGCGTTTCGCGGTGAAGCCGACCTCGTCGATCCTTTCGCCGCGCGCCACGGTGACGCGCAGCGGCGGCGAGGCCGAGGTGTTCACCAAGGGCCGCCACGACCCTTGCGTCGGCATCCGGGCCGTACCGGTCGGCGAGGCGATGGTCGCCTGCGTGCTGGCCGACCATTATCTACGCCATCGCGGGCAGGTCGGCGTGGTCGAGCCGCGCTGGCCGTTCGGGCGCTGAGGCAAGAGAATGGTCGGTCAAATCCGACCATGACGGACGTTGGATTTCAGTATCACTGAAATTTGTGCGGCGCTTCATTGCAGGCGAAGGGTTGGCGTACTAAATTGACGCCATGAAACTCGACGCCTGGCTCCAGCAGCAGAAGATCGGCCGCAGCGCCTTCGCGCGCCAGGCGGGCCTGTCGCCCGCGAGCGTCACTGCGCTCTGCAACGATCCCGATGCCTGGATCTCGCGCGAGAGCGCCGAGCGCATCGCCGCCGCCACGGGCGGAGCCGTCACCCCCAACGATTTCCTGGGCCTGCAGGGCCCCCGCGAGGCCGCCATGACCCAGAGCAATGTCGCCGAGACCATTGAAGCCTTCGCGCGCGGCGAGATCGTCATCGTCACCGATGACGATGATCGCGAGAACGAGGGCGATCTGATCGTCGCCGCCTCGCTCTGCACGGCGGAGAAGATGGCCTTCATCATCCGCAACACCTGCGGCATCGTCTGCGCGCCCCTGACCGGCGAGGAAGCCCGCCGCTTGCGGCTCGATCCGATGGTGTCCTCCAACGATGCCCCGCTCGGCACCGCCTTCACCATCACGGTCGACGTCAAGCACGGGCTGACCACCGGCATCTCGGCCGAGCAGCGCAACAACACCGTGCGCGCGCTCGCCAACGGCAATATGGGCGCCGCCGATTTCGTCCGCCCCGGCCATGTCTTCCCCCTGATCGCCAAGGAGGGCGGCGTGCTGATGCGCTCCGGCCATACGGAGGCCGCGGTCGATCTCTGCAAGCTCGCCAATCTGCCGCCGGTCGGCGTGATCTGCGAGCTCGCCAACGACGACGGCACGGTGATGAAGGGGCCGCAGATCGCCGCCTTCGCCGAGAAACACAAGCTGAAGCAGATCACCGTCGCCGACCTGATCGCCTATCGCCAGGCGCGCGAGAAGCTGGTCGAGCGCGTCCACTCCTTCCCGGTCAAGACCGAATTCGGCGAGATGACCGGCCATGTCTATGTCACGCCCTTCGACGACACCCAGCACTTCGCCTTCGTGATGGGCAAGCTCGGCGATGGCGAGAAGGTGCCGGCCCGGCTGCACCGCGCCAACGTCGTCGCCGACGTGCTCGGCGGCGCCTCCTCGATCCAATGCGCGTTGCGCCGCTTCCAGAAGGAAGGCCGCGGCGTCCTGGTCTATCTGCGCGACGGTTCGGCCGGCGTGCCGATCAAGAGCGTCGAGGAAGGCTCGGATGCCGTGCGCTTCCAGCAATGGCGTGAGATCGGCCTCGGCGCCCAGATCCTGCGCGATCTCGGCGTCGCCTCGATCGTCAACCTGGCCTCGACCTCGCGCTCCTTCGTCGGCCTCTCCGGTTTCGGCATCGAGATCGCCGAGACCGAGCCGCTGGAATAGGGCTCAGGGCTGTCGGAAGTCCAAGGGTTCAAGCCCTCATCCTGAGGAGCGGCCGCAGGCCGCGTCTCGAAGGATGATCGAGCTGGCGCCGGAATCTCCTGAAGCATCCTTCGAGACGCCGCTTCGCGGCTCCTCAGGATGAGGCTCTACGGTGTGATTCCCGAATAGCGGGAGCGCTCACCCCCGCATCAACGCCATGACATGCGCGGCGACCGATTTCGACAGGCCCTCGAGATCGTAGCCGCCTTCCAGGATCGAGACGAGCCGGCCGCCGGCGTGCCGGTCGGCCAGTTCCATCAGCTTCTGCGTCGCCCAGGCGAAGTCGGGCTCCTTCAGATTGAGGTTGGCGAGCGGGTCGCGCCAATGCGCGTCGAATCCGGCCGAGATGATCACCAGATCGGGCCGGAAGGCGGCGATCCGCGGCAGGACCGCGTTTTCGTAGGCATCGCGGAAGACGTCGCTGCCGTCGCCGGCGCGCAAAGGAGCGTTGACGATGTTGCCGTGCTCGCCGCGCTCGGAGGCGGCGCCGGTGCCGGGGAAGAGCGGCATCTCGTGGAGCGAGGCGTAGAGCACGCTCGGATCGCTCCAGAAGATCTCCTGCGTGCCATTGCCGTGATGGACGTCCCAATCGAGGATCGCGACCCGCTCGACACCATGGACCTTCTGCGCATGTCGCGCGGCGATCGCGGCATTGTTGAAGAAGCAGAAGCCCATGGCCCGGTCGCTCTCGGCATGGTGGCCCGGCGGGCGCATGGCGCAGAAGGCGTTGGCGGCGCGCGCCGTCATCACCTCATCGACAGCGTGCACCGCGGCGCCGACCCCGTGCAGGGCTGCCGACAGCGTACCCGGCGACATCGAGGTGTCGGCATCGATATGGACCATGCCGTTCTGAGGGGAGGTCTCGACGACGGCCTGCGCGAAGCGCGGCGCATGGCAAAGCTCGACCTGCGCCAGCGTTCCCTCAGGGGCGGTGACGCGCTGCAGCGTGGCGAATCGCTCATCCTCGAGCGTGCGCTCGACCGCGCGAATCCGATCGATGCGTTCGGGATGGCCGGCCGGCGTCGCATGCTGGAGGCTGGAAGGGTGGCTGATCAGGAGCGTCGTCACGCGCAGAATTCTCCAGGGCAGGGTATCTTTGGGTCACCGGACGCCGAAGGCGTGACCATATTGTCACTGCAACGCAGCAAGAAGCCAAATCGCGCCGAAATCCCGGAACTTCGTTGCGCAGCCGACGTTGTCGCCGTAAGTCTGGGCTCCGTTCCGGGCCTGGCTTGCGTCTGTCGGGTCACCGAATCTTAACGATCCATTCATCATAACAGACGCTGTCCTGGCGTCGTCGGTGGAAGTCATGAAGCGGTCTCTCGTTGCTGTGCTCGGCGTGTCCGTCCTTCTCGGCGCGTGCCAATACAAGACCGTGAATGCGCCCTCGCTCTCGGCGCGCGATGCCGAATACATGGCGCTGGTGCCGAAGTTCGAGACGCAGATCACACACATGCCTTATGAGATCACCGATCCGACCGGCGAGGCGCCGGGCACGATCGTGGTCGATACGACAGAGAAGTTCCTCTACTTCGTGCTGCCGAACAAGAAGGCGATCCGCTACGGCGTCGCTACGGGCGACGAGGCCTTCGGCTGGACCGGCACCGCCGTGATGCAGCGCAAGGCGGAATGGCCGCGCTGGACCCCGCCGGCCGAGATGATTGCGCGCTGGCCGCATCTGGCGCCGCGCGCCGGTGGCATGGAAGGCGGGCCGGACAACCCGCTCGGCGCGCGCGCCCTCTATCTCTATCAGAACGGCAAGGACACGCTCTACCGGATCCATGGCACCAACGAGCCCGAGACGATCGGCCGCTCGGCCTCTTCGGGCTGCATCCGGATGCGCAACATCGACGCGATCGACCTCTACAATCGCGCCGAGGTCGGCGGAAAAGTCATCGTCCGCTGAGGCAAGTGCCTTCGGGCGCGGTCCGCACGATCTACGAAATCAGCGAAGCCGGCACCGATCAGCCAGATCGGTGCCGGCTTCCGCTTTTTCAGCCTGACGCTCAGGTCCCAGAGCTGACCGGAGCGGCCTCGCACTTCAGGCGCTGAGCCTGACCGGCTCGATGCAATCCTCGCAGATCGCCGCGACATGGCGATGGTCGGTGCCGCAGCAGCCGCCCAGGATACGCATCGTCGGGAAACGACGTGTCAGTTCACCGTAGCGGCGGCCGAAATCGACGGGATCGCCGGCATCGAGTTCGGTCGAATCGTCGAGCTCGGCATGGCTGCGCGCCGAGGCGTTGGCGCGGACGCCATGGACGCGCCGGACCCAGGCCTCGCCAGCTTCCAGAGCCTGCGTGAAATGGCTCGGATGGGCGCAGTTGATCATGTAGTAGGCCGGAGAGCCGTCCGTCGCCGTCTCGACGGCCTCGATCGCGCCGCGCAATGTCGTTCCGGTCACGAGCCGCCCGTCGGTCTCGACCGTGAAAGAGATGGCGCAGGGCATTTGCAGGCGCTTCGCGGCCTGGGCGATGCCGATCGCCTCCTCGACATGGTTGATCGTGAACGCCGCGACCATGTCCGCTTCCGTCGAAGCGAAGGTCGCGATCTGCGCCGCGTGATAATCCTCCGCCTCCGCCACGCTCGTCCGGTCTGCCCGGTAGCCGTCGCCCCGCGGTCCGATCGCCCCGGAAATCACGCAGGGCATGGACGGCGCTTCCCAGAGATCGCGCAACTCGACGAGCAGGGCGATCGCGGCCCGGTTCACCGCGGCAAGCCGCGCGGCATCGTAGCCGAGCTTGCGGCCCCAGTCGGGATTGGCGCGCCAGGTCGCGCTGTCCAGCACGAAGCCGACGCCCCGGCCACGCGCCATGGCGAGATAGCGTTCGTAATAGTTGCGCAGATGGAAGCGCCCTTCGGGTGTCTCCAGCAGCACGCAGGAGGCGAAATGGGGAAGCTCCATGCCGTCATGGAAGATGAAGGTCGTCTCCATGCCGCCATCGCTGAGAAAGATGCCGCCGTCGAGCTGCGGCAGTTCGTGCCTGTACCTGGCCATCAAACCCCTCCGTCCGGTCTGGTTTCGGCAACCGGCCAGTCGGCGGTTGCGTGCAGGGGTTATCGCTCCCGGGGCGGCCCGGGTTCTAGAAGTCTCGTGGTCCAGTCGCCGGGTGGATAATTCTCTTCACGTTTTCATGGGCTTGCGGTGTGTCGACTGGCGCGGGGCGCTTTTTCCCTAACCTGCCGGCGGCAAAGGCTGTACCCTCGGTACAGCCGAGAGGAGCCGCGCCATGAGCAAAGGCACCGCTACGCGCGAGAGGATTATCGCCATCGCCGAGGCCGGCGTCCTCAGCAAGGGCTTCGGCGCGACCTCGATCGAGGAGGTGATCGCCGAGGCCGGGATCACCAAGAGCGGCTTCTTCTACCATTTTCGCGACAAGAACGAGCTCGCCCGCGAGATGCTGCGGCGCTATGTCGAGGCCAATGACCGGCTGTTCGACGAGATCTTCGCCCGCGGCCGGGAGCTTGCCGACGATCCGCTGCCGGCCTTCCTGATCTCGCTCAAGCTGCTCGCCGAACTGATGGACGATCTGCCGAACGGCCATCCCGGCTGCCTGATCGCCAGCATCTGCTATCAGGAGCGCCTGTTCGACCGGGAGGTGCGCGAGATGACGGCGGCCTCGGTACGCAGCTGGAATGCGCGCTTTCGCGGCCTGCTGGCCGAAATCGCCGAGCAGCATCGCATGCGGGAGCCCGTGCTCCTCGATGATCTCGCCGAAATGCTCTCCTGCGTGATCGATGGCGGCATCATCATGTCGCGGACGCTCGGGGATCCGAGCCGGCTGGCCCGTCAGGTGCTGGCCTATCGCGGCTTCGTCAAGCTGCTGTTCGCGCCCGAAAGGGCGCATTGAGGGCAGGGCGTCGCCTAACCCAGTTCGACCAGGACGATCTCTGGCGGGACGCCCAGCCTGATCGGTAGCTTGCTCGTGCCGACCCCGCCCGAGACGATCAGGTTGCGGCCGCGCTCGACGACATGGCCGTAGGCGTAGCGGTTGCCGTAGTGTGAGGGCACGATCGGCGACCAGCCGAGGATGCGGACCTGGCCGCCATGGGTGTGCCCCGAGAGCGTCAAGGAGACGCGTGCGGGCACGCGCGCGAAGATATCCGGCTCATGCGCCATCAGGATCACCGGCGCGTCGTCGTCGATCTTGGCGAGGGTGCCGGCGAGATCGTGGATACCGCGGCGCTGGCCCCGGCGCGGGCGCAGGAAGGCGAGCTGGTCGCCTAGACCGGCGACCCAGAGCGGGCCGGCCTTGGTTTCGAGCCGGAGCGCGTCATTCTCGAGCACGGGAATGCCGACCGCCTCGAGAGCGAGCCGAACCTCGGTCGGGCCGCGATAGTCGCGCTGGGCCCTGTCGTCATGCCACCAGTCATGATTGCCGAGAATAGCGAAGCGGCCATGGGGGGCCTGCAGGCGGGTGAGCTCGGCCGCCCAGGCCGCCTCGGGGGGGTCGTCCGGCCGCTTCGGCCGGCTGGCGATGAAGTCGCCGAGCAGCAGGATGAGATCGGGCCGCAGGAGATTGGTCAGGTCGACGATCTCGCGCACGCGCGACACCGGCACATGCGGGCCTCCGACATGCAGATCCGAGATCGCAGCGAGGCGAAGCGATTTGCCTTCAGGCCAGTCGGCCGGCTTCAACCGGTAGCGCGTCACGCCCTGATGGGCAGGCTCCCAGGCATAGGCATAGCTGCCCAGCCCGAAGGCGGACAGAAAAAGACCGGCGAGAGTTTGAAGAACTCTGCGCCGGTCAGGCATGGAGGGTCTCGGTAGAAGGTGGTGCTGTGGTCAATCTTCAGAACCGCCGCGCAGGATCGCCGGAACGTCCCTGTGCTGCGAGGTCAACGCGGCAGGTGCCCAGCGGGTTCCCGCCAGAATGGCAGGAATCGCGATCGGGCGAAAGCGTGACGCATACGCCTCACGCGCGGTGGCGTCGTGAAAGCTGGCGCTGCGCGGTGCCTTGGACTGTGGCTTTTGCGAAGACATGACTCTCGGTTCCATCTGGGCCTGCCGGCGGTTCCTGGCCGCCGACCTGGTCAATGTCGCAGCCGATCGGGTCCTGTCGGCGGCGGCATCGTGAAAACATCGTGACGTTTTCTGCGTCACAACGAGGCCTTGGTCAGCTTTGGTGCGGTTTCGCTGGAGGCGGCCGAGAATCCGCGCCGGGCGCCTTCGCGGGAGGCCGGTCCTCCAATGAAAATGCCCGCCACGAGGGCGGGCATCGATGTTCTGGTCTGGCTACGCCGGCTTCAGGCAGCGAGCAGGCCTTCGGCCTTGACCCAGTCGAGCGTCTTGCCGAGCGCCCGCTCATAGCGGTCGAACATCTCGTCGATCTCGGCCTCGCTGATCACCAGCGGCGGGCAGAAGGCGACGCGGTCGCCGCCCATGGCGCGCAGGATGACACCTTCTTCCTGGGCGAAGGATACAGACTTGGCCGCGACGGCCTTCTTGGCCTCGAACTGCGCCTTGCTCGCCTTGTCCTTGACGAGCTCGATGCCGCCGATCAGGCCGACGCCGCGGGCCTCGCCGACGAGGGGATGCTCGGCCAGCTTGCCGAGGCGGGCGAGGAATTTCGGCGAGACCTGCCGCACGCGCTCGATGATCTTGTCGCGCTGGTAGATCTCCAGCGTCTTGACCGCGACCGCGCAGCCGACCGGGTGGCCGGCATAGGTGTTGCCGTGGCCGAAGGTGCCGATCTTGCGGCTCTGGTCGACCAGAACCTGGTAGACGGGCTCGCTGACCATCACGGCGCTGAGCGGGAAATAGGCCGAGGTCAGCGCCTTGGCGCAGGACAGCGTGTCGGCGTTCATCTTGTAGGTGGTGGTGCCGAACATCTCGCCGGTGCGGCCGAAGCCAGTGATGACCTCGTCGGAGATGAACAGGATGTCGTACTTCGCGAGCACGGCGTTGATCGCCTCGAAATAGCCTTCGGGCGGGGTCACCGCGCCGCCTGCGCCCATCACCGGCTCGGCGATGAAGGCGGCGACCGTGTCCGGCCCCTCGCGCTGGATCATCTCGTCGAGCTCGGCGGCAAGCCTCACCGAGAAGTCGAGCTCGCTCTCGCCGGGATGGGCGAAACGGTAGTGATGCGGGCAGGAGGTGTGGAGGATGCCGGGGAGCGGCAGGTCGAAATCGGTGTGGTTGGCAGGCAGGCCCGTCAGCGAGGCCGAGGCGACGGTGACGCCATGATAGCCCTTCAGCCGCGAGATGATCTTCTTCTTCTGCGGCCGGCCGAGTGCATTGTTCATGTACCAGACCAGCTTGACCTGGGTGTCGTTGGCATCCGAGCCGGCGGAGCCGTAGAAGACCTTCGAGATCGGCACCGGCGCGATCTCCTTCAGCTTCTCGGCGAGCTCGATCGCCGGATCATGGCTGCGGCCGGAGAAGATGTGGGTGAAGGGCAGCTTCTTCAGCTGCTCGTAGGCGGTCTCGGCCAACTCGTCGTTGGAATAGCCGAGCGAGGTGCACCAGAGCCCGGCCATGCCCTCGATATAGTCCTTGCCGGCGGTGTCGTAGACGAAAACGCCCTTGCCGCGCTCGAGCACGAGCGGGCCGACCTCGCGATGCGTGGCCAGGTTGGTGTAGGGGTGAATCAGCGTCTCGATATCGCGCACGGCGAGGTTGGTCAGCATGCCCGGCTCCGCTTCCTTATGGGATCTTTATGCGAGCATAGCCCCGCAGCCGCGCAAGCGCTGAGCGATTTTCTTGCAGATCGCGGCAGAGTCTGGCGCAGGGCAGATCAGGCTCTCCGGAATTGCAAGGCGGCTTGCCGGCGCCTCCCGGTCGTCCCGGGCAAATGCGAGAACGGGCCCGGCCCGCGACCGATGCCAGAACGTTCAGGCACGTACCTGCGGAGCAGTGGGTGCTTCCAAAAAACGACGGAAGGCTTGCTTCGATCACTTCTAAATTGCCTTGCCAGCCGCAGCAGTGATGCGCATGGTTTCGCGCTCTTCGACGAGGTCTTGCATGATCGATCCCGCCAGCATGGCGAATCAGCCGGCGCCTGGCCGCGATTGCGGCAGCTGCACGTTGTGCTGCAAGGTCTACGACGTGCCGGCAGTGGAAAGCGTTGCCGGCAGCTGGTGCAAGCACTGCCTGCCCGGCAGGGGGTGCGGCATCCATGCGACGCGGCCGCAGCATTGTCGCGCCTTCTTCTGCCTATGGATGACGCAAGGGTTCCTGGGGCCGGAGTGGAAGCCGGACAAGGCCCGCTTCGTCTTGACGATGGACCCGACGACGAACTGGCTGTTCGTCCAGCTCGATCCCGGCGCGCCGCAAGCCTGGCGCAAGGAGCCCTATCTCGGCCAGTTGCGTCGCTGGGCGGCGGCCGGCAACCGCCCGGTGATCGTCTTCCTCAACAAGTCAGCGACCGCCTTGCTGTCGACGCATGACGTGCCGCTCGGCGTGATCGCCACCGATGAAAGGCTGGTGCTGCGCGAGGAACTGGCGGGTGGGCAGCGGCGCATGACCGTGACGAAGGTCAAGGCAGCGGCGTGAGCCAGTCGGACCGGCCGATGCTGCATCACCTCTCCTTCGGCGTGGCCGATATCGAGCGCGCGACCGCATTCTACGACGCCGTGCTCGCGCCGCTCGGCTATGTCCGGGTCTGGAGCGACCTTCGGCCCGGTGAGGACAATCAAGCCGTCGGCTATGGCGCTCCGGGGGGCGGAGACGCGCTCGCTCTGAAGCACCGCCCGGACGGGCAGCGCGCGCCGGGGCCGGGTTTCCATCTCGCCTTCGCGGCGCCGGATCGCCAGGCGGTCGCGGATTTCCATCATGCGGCGCTGCTTCATGGCGGCCGCGACAATGGCGCGCCCGGCCTACGCGCGCAGTACGGTCCGAACTACTATGCGGCCTTCGTCGTCGACCCCGACGGGCACCATCTCGAAGCCCTGTTCAACGCGGCCGTCTGATCGTCGCCGGAGGAGGAGAGCGCCTTGCGCAAGAGGGCACGCGACCATGGTCTGATCTGCGGCTCGCTGCCGACCGGCCCGCGCAACGCGATCACCGATGTGGCCGGCGTCGCAGTTGGTCACCGGACGCTGCGCGATGGTGACTTCAACACCGGCTTCACCGCGGTTCTGCCGCACCAAGGCGACCTGTTCCGCGAGAAGGTCCGGGCCGGCGTCGAGGTCATCAACGGCTTCGGCAAGAGCGCCGGGCTGATGCAGCTCGCCGAACTCGGCCAGATCGAGACGCCGATCCTGCTCGGCAACACTTTTGCGGTCGCGACCGGAATCGAGGCTTTGGTCGGGCGGGCGCTCGCCGCCAACCCGCAGATCGGCCGCGAGACCGGCACGGTGAATTCGCTGGTGCTCGAATGCAATGACGGCTTCCTGTCCGATATCCGGGCGCGGCGGCTGAGGGTCGAGGATGCCGAAGCGGCGCTCGACGCGGCCAGCGGCGGGCCGGTCGAGGAAGGCGCGGTCGGTGCCGGCACCGGCATGAGCGCCTTCGGCTTCAAGGGCGGCATCGGAACGGCCTCGCGGCTGATGGAACTGGATGGCCGCAGCTTCACGCTCGGCGTGCTGGTGCAGGCGAATTTCGGCAATGCCGGCGATCTCGTATTGCCCGACGGCCGTCGCCCGGTGCCGCCGGCCAAGCGGACGGCCCAGCCGCCGGAGCGCGGCTCGGTGATCATCATCGTGGCCACCGACCTGCCGCTGGAAAGCCGGCAGCTGACGCGCATCGCCAGGCGCTGCGGCGCCGGCCTCGCCCGGCTCGGCGCCTTCTGGGGCAATGGCAGCGGCGACATCGCCATCGCCTTCTCGACGGCGGGCCGGATCGCGCATGGCGAGCGGGCGGACATCGTGCCGCTCGCCACGCTGAACGAAAACCGGATCGACCTGCCGTTCCGCGCCGCCGCCGAGGCGACGCAGGAGGCGGTGCTCAACGCCATGCTGGCGGCGCCGGAGACGGTCGGTCGCGACGGAAACCGCAGAGCTTCGCTGGCGGATTGCTTGTAGGTTGTTACGCCGCGGCAGGCGGCACGCGATAGCCGCCGCCCAGTTGCTCGAGCATGGCCCCGACCGCGATGGCACTGCGATCCTCGCCCATCGGCGCGATGACCTGCACGCCGAGCGGCATCCCGGCCTGCGACGGGCCTACCGGGATCGCGAGCGCCGGTAGATCGGCTCCGGTCGCAAGGCTCGCCCAGCACAGGAAGTCGAGATAGGGCCGCTCCACGCCGTCGATGTCGAGCCTGCGGGCATGGAAATCCGGCAGATGGTCGTGCTTCTGCGCGCCGACCGGAGCGGGCGGGCAGAGCAGCACGTCGTAATTCTGGAAGAAGCGAGCCCATTGCCGCTTCAGCGCGAGGCGGCGCTGGTGGATCTGCTGGTAGAGGCCGGGCGTCATGCGGGCGCCGCGGGCCTGCAGCGCCTGATGCGAGAGATCGCCGGGAGCGAATTTGGCCGCCTGCGCCTGGATGCGGGCGCGCACCTTCGGCGGCAGGCCATAGGCGACGACCGCGTGGTTCAGCAGCGCATAGACCTCGTAGGCCTCGGTGAAGCGGAAGCCGGGGCGCGCCGCCTCGTCGACCAGCGCGCCGGCAGCGGCGAGGCGACGACCGGCCTCGCGCACCGCCTCGGAAACCTCGCGGGTCACCGGTGCGAAGGGCTCGCTCGCCCAGACCGCGACGCGCAGGCCCTTGGCTTTGGCGTGGCGGGGAGCGGCCAAGGCGGGGCCGGCGACATGGGCGTCGCGCGGACCGGCGAGCACGGGCAGGACGAGGTCGAGGTCCTCGGCGTAGCGGGCGATAGGACCAGCGACCATCAGGTCGACATTGCGCGCCGTGCGCCGCTCGGGCGGCGGCGGCACCGCGCCCCAGGTCGAGACCAGCCCCCAGCTGGTCTTCAGGCCGAGCACGCCGCAGGCCTGGGCCGGCCAGCGGATCGAGGAGCCGAGATCGGAGCCGAGCTCGAAGGCGGCCATGCCGGTCGCGACCGCGACCGCCGCCCCGCCGGAGGAGCCGCCGGGCGAGTATTCGGCGTTCCACGGATTGTTGGCGATGCCATGGGCGGGGTTGTAGCTCTGGAAATCGCCGGAGAAGACCGGGACGATGGTCTTGCCGATGATCACCACGCCGGCGGCGCGCAGGCGCGCGACGGCAGCTGCGTCCTCCGCGGGAACACGGTCCTTGTAGGCCGGCAGGCCGCCGGAGGAGGGCAGGCCGGCCACGTCGAACGCGTCCTTGATGGTGATCGGCAGGCCTTCCAGCGGACGCGCCTCGCCGGCCGCGATGCGCCGGTCCGACTCCGCCGCCATGGCGCGCGCCGCCGCGCGATCCTGCGCGACGATGGCGTTGAGCGTCGGGTTCAGCGCGTCGATGCGGGCGAATGTCGCTTCTAGCAGTTCGCCTGCGCTGAAGCGGCGGGCCAGCAGGCCAGCGAGGAGGCTGGTGGCGGAGGCGGTGAGATTGATCGAAGGCATGGCTGATTCCGGCGGCCGAATGCCAATTCGTAACCCGGCGTGAAG
Source organism: Allobosea rubneri (assembly GCF_032464875.1). NCBI lineage: Bacteria > Pseudomonadati > Pseudomonadota > Alphaproteobacteria > Hyphomicrobiales > Alloboseaceae > Allobosea > Allobosea rubneri. The sequence goes on along the minus strand of NZ_JAWDID010000008.1, from coordinate 4,719 downwards.
AGCGATGAAAACCTGCCTTGCCGCACGGCGCAGATCGGACATTGCGCGACGTGCGGGGCCGGGTGACTAGGGCGCTGTCGCGGTCTGTCCGGTGCGCCGCTTTTCCATTGCCCGGAGGAACGCCTCGCCATCGCGGATGCCGAGCTCATAGGCGAAGCGGATGCCCTCCCAGTCGCGGATGGTGAACTGGCTGACCGGGATCGTCTCGGACGGGCCGGTATAGGTCCGGTTCGCGACCTCGGGCACTTGCGCGAAGGGGCGGGTGAGCAGGACGAGCGTCGGTTCGCCTTGCTGCTCCAGCTCGGCCAGCGCCCAGGCCGGGGCGCTGTCGACGAGGCCGCCATCGAGCGCCGCGCGGCCTGCGACCAGGCCGCCGGGCATGAAGGGCGGCACCGAAGCGCTCGCCATTAGCGCGGCGACCAGTTCGGCCGGCGTGGCGCAATCGGCGATGCGGATCAGGTCGGGCACGAAACCGAGCTTGCGACCGGCTGTCGGATGCACCGGGCGACGCAGGCGCTTTTCGAGCTGATAGGCGCCGATGCCGAGCGCGGCGGCGACGGGCAGCGGCCAGAAGCGCGGCGGCCGCGAGATCGCGACCCGGAAATCGGCCCTGGCCTGCAGTTCGGTCAGGCGCTCTTCGGTGAACAGCGCGGCGAGCATGGACTGGTAGAGCTCGCCGACAGGGAAGAGGCGGCCACCGCGGCGAAAGGCCGGCCAGTCGACCTCGGAGGTCCGGCCGATACAGGCTTCGCGCACCAGTTCGCGCACGGTCGGGCCGAGGCCGAGCGCGGTATAGAGCATGGCGAAGGCGCCGGCGCTGGCACCTACCACAAGGCGTGGCTTCAGGCCGATCCGCGGCGCCACCGTTTCGTAGAAGCCGCCCTGCCAGTAGCAACGATTGCCGCCGCCGGCATAGGCCAGCCCCACGAACATGCGCTTGACCTAGGTCTCGTCGACGGCGCGGGCGAGGTCGCGCCAGGCCAGCACCAGCCGATCGAGCTCGGCAAGATCGCCGGTCGGCAGCTTGCCGAGGGTGGAGGCGACGAAGTCGCGCTGCGTCTGCATGCCGGCCTCCGCCAGCCGCCGACCCTCTGGCGTCAGGTGCATGGCGTAGGAGCGCCGATCGCCGGCGATGGCGCGACGCTCGACGAGTCCGGCCTGGACCAGCCGGTCGACCAGGCCGGAGACATTGCCCTTGGTGACGTAGAGCCGCTCGGCGAGCTCGCTCTGGCTGATGCCTTCGCGCTCGGTCAGGGTCGAGAGCAGATCGAACTGCGGGATGGAGAGGCCGAGCTCGCGGATGCGCGCGGTCATCTGGCCGAGCATGCGCTGGTGCAGGCGCATGAAGCGGAACCAGACACGGTCCGGCTCGACGGGCTCAGGCGCAGGGGCCGGGCGTGATGCTGGCAACGGCTCTTTCCCCCGATGGTTCATCCCTGAACTAGCTTATCTTCGGCCGTCGCGCGAGGGCTTTCGCGTCGCCGCGTCCGCTGGCTATGCTGCGCAAAACAGGTAGTACCAACGGGGAGAAGACGCATGCTGGGCTTGATGCAGGACTGGCCCCTGCTGATCCACCGGATCATCGACCATGCCGCGATCCAGCATGGCAACCGCGAGGTGGTCAGCCGCAGCGTCGAGGGGCCGATCCGGCGTACCACCTACGCAAAGGTGCGCGAGAAGGCGCTGAAGCTGGCGAAGAAGCTCTCGGGCAGCGGGGTCAAGGTCGGCGATCGCGTCGCGACGCTGGCCTGGAACACCGACCGCCATCTCGAGCTCTGGTACGGCATCACCGGCATCGGGGCGATCACGCATACGGTCAATCCCCGGCTGTTTCCCGAGCAGATCGCCTGGATCATCGATCATGCCGAAGACCGGCTGCTCTTCCTCGACCTGACCTTCGTCAAGCTGGTCGAGGGCATCCAGGACAAGCTGCCGACGATCGAGCGCTACATCATCCTGACCGATCGCGAGCACATGCCGGAGACCGCGCTGAAGGGCGCGGTCTCCTATGAGGACTGGCTCGCCGAGGGCGATGCGGATTTCGCCTGGGCGAAGCTCGACGAGAACACCGCCGCCGGGCTCTGCTACACCTCGGGCACCACGGGTGGGCCCAAGGGCGTGCTCTATTCGCACCGCTCGAACGTGCTGCACGCCATGGCCTGCGCCATGCCGGACTATATGGGCCTGTCCTCGCGCAGCGTCGTGATGCCGGTGGTGCCGCTGTTCCACGCCAATAGCTGGTCGCTGGCCTATTCGGCGCCGATGACCGGGGCAAAGCTCGTCCTGCCCGGCATGAAGCTCGACGGCGCTTCGCTGCTCGAACTTCTGAACGGCGAGGGCGTGACGTTGACCGCGGCCGTGCCGACGGTCTGGCTCGGGCTGCTGCAGCATCTCGAGGCGACGGGCGAGAAGCTCACCAGCCTGAAGCGCGTCGTCATAGGCGGCTCGGCCTGTCCGCGGGCGATGACCGAAGCCTTCGAGAAGAAGTACGGCGTCACCGTCGACCATGCCTGGGGCATGACCGAGACCAGCCCGATCGGCTCCTTCTGCACGATCAAGCCGGACTATGCCGATCTTGAAGGCGAGGCGCTCTACGATCTCAAGGTCAAGCAGGGCCATCCGCAGTTCACCGTCGAGTTCCGGCTGACCGACGACGAGGGCAAGGAGCTGCCCTGGGACGGCAAGACCTTCGGACGGCTGAAAGTGCGCGGCCCGGCGGTCGCCGGCGCTTATTACCGGCACGAGCAGCCGATCCTCGACGAGCACGGCTTCTTCGACACTGGCGATGTCGCGACCATCGATGCTCACGGCTACATGCAGGTCACCGACCGCTCCAAGGACGTGATCAAGTCCGGCGGCGAATGGATATCGTCGATCGAGCTCGAGAATCTCGCAGTCGGTCATCCCGACGTGGCCGAGGCGGCTGTGATCGGCGTCGCCCATCCGAAATGGGACGAGCGGCCGCTCCTGGTGATCGTGCCGAAGCCCGGCCGGACGCCGGGCAAGGAGGAGATGCTCGCGTTCATGACCGGCAAGATCGCGAAATGGTGGCTGCCGGACGATGTCGTTTTGGTCGAGGCGATTCCGCACACCGCGACGGGCAAGATCCAGAAGACGGCGCTGCGCGAGATGTTCAAGGAATACCGTTTGCCGGGCGTCTAGGCGACGCTGCGGCAAGCCGATCGGCCTGGGGACAAGCCGCCGACGCGCTGCGCGGCGGGGAGAGCTTCATCCCCTCTTAACCCTGCCGGGGTACGCCTCGAAGCAGTCGTTAACCAGTGTGCCGTGCTTGCTGATGTCCATGCGTCGAGTGAATTGGAATCCCCAGGCGGAAGGCGCTAATTCTCCCCTTCAGCCCCGGTCTGGCCAGCCGGCTTCCGAGCCGGCCGAGGTCCGTTACTGGCGTACGCCGGCGAAGACCGCCAAGGCTCGTATCGAGCCGGAAACTGTCGAGCCGGAAATCGTCGAGGCAGCGGTCGTCGAGGCGGAGACCGCTGAAATCTGCCCTGCCGAGCAGCCGCCTGTTCCAGCGGCCGAACTCGACCGCGTCCGCTTCTGGCGGACGCCGCGGCATCTGATGCAGCAGGTCTGGGGCGAGGCGCAGGTCGCCGAGATCGCCGCTGCCGAAGGCGCTTCGGAAGCGCTGGCCGCGGTGCTCGATGACGAAGCGGCCATGCTCCTGGAGATGGCTGTCGTCGCGCAAGACGAGGCGGAGCCGGCCGAACAGGCGATGCCGTCGACGCCCTTCGCCTTCCTGTCCGACGATGCCTTCTGGGAGTTCATCCCAGATGCCGAGCGGTCCGACGAGACGACCATCGAGACCTTCGCCGAGACGTTTCCCGAGCCGGCGCTGCTGCCGCCTCCGTCACCGCCGCCGGCTCTGGCTGAGGAACGACAGATCGTGCCGCATGCCGGCGGTTTCATGGCTGCCGCTGCGACGGCGACGCCCTGGAGCGGCATGGGCTGGAAGCAGAGCTACCGGCTCGATGTCAGCTTCACCGCGCCCGCTTCGCTGACCCCTATGCCGGTGCCCGAACCGGTCGAGCAGCCGGTGCAGGAAAGCTCGTCGCCGGTACCGGCGCCGGCGGCGAAGAATGGTGTCTCAGTCCTCAAGGCCGAGCGCCCGCAACGCGCGCCCGAACCCGATGCGTCCGCACAGCGCGCGCGGCGCCGCGGCGTCGAGATCGCCCCTGCTGTTTCGGTGGTGATCCCCGGCTTCGAATTGCCGCCGATCGACTTCCTGGCGGAGCCGCCGCAGATCGAGAGCGCGATCCCGGTCGAGATTCTGCAGCAGAACGCGGGCTTCCTCGAAGGCGTGCTGGAGGACTTCAATGTCCGCGGCGAGGTGGTGCAGGCTTGCCCCGGCCCGGTCGTCACTCTGTACGAGCTTGAGCCTGCTCCTGGGACGAAGTCGTCGCGGGTGATTTCGCTGGCGGACGACATCGCACGGTCGATGAGCGCGATCTCGGCGCGCGTCGCGGTGGTGCAGGGCAAGAACGCGATCGGCATCGAATTGCCCAACACCAAGCGCGAGACCGTCTTCCTGCGCGAATTGCTGGCGAGCCAGGACTTCGAATCGACCAAGCACAAGCTCGCGCTCTGCCTCGGCAAGACCATCGGCGGCGAGCCGGTGATCGCCGATCTCGCCCGCATGCCGCACCTGCTCGTCGCCGGCACCACCGGCTCGGGCAAGTCGGTCGCGATCAACACCATGATCCT